>JAXJVS010000048.1:0-83454 GCA_036308445.1 Bacilli bacterium
ACTCAATTATGAATCTTTTGCAGATTTTAAAAAAGATGTTATAAATAATTTAAATTATTTTAATAAAGATTGGCAAAGATTTATCTTTGATCATCAGATTCCAGAAAGAAAAGATTTAAGTCAAGGAAAAGAAGTTTTTCATGATCATTTTGAGAATATTATTCATAATTTAAGAGATACTTATGAGAGTGTGGCATATAATGATTTATTAAGGATTGTAGACAAAATTCATGATGCTAGACGTATATGCTTTATGGGTAATTTCTTTACTCAGACTGCTGCAATGCAATTGCAGATAGAATTAGCTTATTTAGGAAAAGAATGTTTAGCTATGTATCCATTAGCTCAACAGCAGGAAGTATTGAATGAGCTTAATAAAGATGATTTGATTATTATTTCTTCAATCGCAGGTTCGTTCTTTGATATTCATCCTGATATTATGAGAGCTGTTTCTAAGACTGATTGTTATAAGGTGTGTATTAGTCAGGTGGATGAATTTTCATATAGTGATTGTATAGATTTATTATTAAAGGTTGGCAATGATCATCAATCATTGATTGGTAAGTTTTCAATTATGTATATATATGAAGTACTAGAAGCTTTATATCATATTAAATATGGTAAATAAAAGACCTATCCCATATGTTTTGGGATAGGTCTTTCTTATTCAAGAGTTGCCTGTTCATAAACAAGAGTAATAAATTTAATTTCGTTAGAAGCAAAGAATTTATAAGGAATTTTAGATGTTCCCTGTAATCCGTTAGTTACATATAATGTGGCTTTAGATTTTGTATATATGTCATGATTATATGTTTCAAAGCCAGTATCAGTAAATAAGCTACCTAGGAATGGAAAATAAATACTACCACCTAAGCTATGACCTGAAAGCTGTAAGTTAACATCTTTATAGTTATCATCAAAAGAATCTGGCTGATGATTAATTGCTAATTGAAATAAGTTTTTATTGCTATCATTAATTAATGAACTCGCTTCTTTGTTATTAAGTCCTAGTAAAGAGATTGTCTTATTTTCATAATAAATTGTTCTTTGCTGGTTATCTAATACTTCAAATCCACCTTTATTTAAGACATTAGTTGTTTCTAAAGTACTATCTTTATCTCCTAAAACTGCAAATTTACCATATTTACAATCTATACTTTTTAATATTTTAGAAACAGTATCACTTTCTAATGGTTTATCTTCAAATAAATCTCCACCAAAGATAACCATATCAAATGTCTTATTATTTAATTCCTTAATGATTTTTTCAAAACGTGTAATATCATCTTTCGAAGAAATATTACAATCACTAAAGAAAGCTATTTTAAAATGATCAAATTCAGAAGGTATTTTATCAGTAGTATATGAATAAGTAGAAAACTTATAATCATTAGGAGATATGAAATAAGTATATCCAGCACTTACTAATAAGATAAGAACAAGTAAAACAATAAAAATACGCTTTAAGATTTTAAATAGTTTCATACTTTCTTATTCATGATGACAGGAATGATCATCGGATTACGTTTTGTTTTGTGATAGAAATAAGGACTTAAAGTATCTCTAATTGTATTTTTGATTTCACCAAAAGTTGTTTTTCTTTTTAACAGTTCAGTTAGATTTTGACCAACTAAATTTTCTGCTTCTCTAATTAATTCAATGCTATCTTTCATATAAACAAAACCACGTGACATTATAATTGGTTTATTTAATAAAACACCTTTGTGAGAATCCATGGCAATTAAAACAGATACCATACCATCTTCACTTAAAATCTGACGATCTCTTAATACTGCAGTAGATAAACCAGTAATATCATTACCATCTACATATATATCATCAACATGAATACGTGGACCTAAACGAGCTTCACCATTTTGTAGTAAAATAGTATCCCCATTAGATAATACAAAAGCATGATCTTTTTCAAAACCAACTTCTTCATATAATTTTGCATGAATTTTTAACATACGGTATTCTCCATGCACAGGGAAGAAATATTTAGGTTTTGTAAGTAATAACATTAATTTTTGTTCTTCTTGTGAAGCATGTCCAGAAGTATGAAGATTATTAAATGCTGTATTAACTAATACTTTAGCTCCAGATCTAAATAATTTATTAACTACTTTAGATACACTAGCAGCATTACCAGGAATAGGATTAGAAGAGAATACAACAGTATCACCAGGTTTAATTGATATTTGACGATGTGTTCCATTCGCAATTCTACTTAGAGCAGCTAAAGCTTCTCCCTGACTGCCAGTACATAAAATCAATATTTCATTATCTGGTAGACGTTTTGCTTCATCATTCTTAATAAAGAAACGATCCGGGCATTTGATATATCCTAATTTTCTTGATACTTGTATATTATTTTCCATTGAGCGACCAAAGACTAAAATCTTTCTATTAAATTTGACCGCTGCTTCAACAATCTGTTGAACACGATGAACGTTAGATGCAAAAGTAGCAACTATTAAACGTCCTTCAGTCTTTCTAAATGCTTCCTGTACACTATATGCAACTTGTTTTTCGCTAATAGAGAAGTTAGGCACTTCAGCATTAGTAGAATCACTTAATAATAAAGTAACGCCTGTTTCTCCTAAAAATGACATAACCTGAAAGTCAGCAGGTTCACCAACAGGTGTTAAATCAAATTTGAAATCTCCTGTAGATAAAATACGTCCATTTGGAGAATTAATAATGATTCCTAAAGATTCAGGAATAGAGTGGTTAGTTTTAAAGAACCCGATATTAAAATGTTTTGTTTTAATTTGAGAAAGATGATCTATTTGAATCATCTTTGTTTCTTGAGTCATTTTTCTTTCTTCAAATTTTCTTTGAATCATAGCACAAGCTAGAGGTGAGGCATAGATGAAAGGGACATGTACAACTTGTAGTAAGAATGGAATTCCACCTATATGGTCTTCATGACCATGAGTAATTAATAATGCCTTTATTTTTCTTTGATTTCTTTTTAGATAAGAATAATCAGGGATTACATAATCAATTCCAGGTAGTCCTTCTTCTGCAAATTTAACTCCAGCATCTATAATGATGATTTCATCATCATGTTCCACACAATACATGTTCTTACCAATTTCATTTAATCCACCTAAAGCAAAGACTTTAGTATCAATTGGTTTAGATAGGTTTTTTCTTAAATTAGATTTATTATAATCATTATATCTCTTTTTTTGAAAATTACGTTTTTGAGGCATATTTGCCATATCTATTATTCTCCTTTCTTTCTTTTTTTATATAGTATATCACATTTTGTGATTTATAAAAACGAAAGAGAATGGAAATTTTCCATTCTCTTAAATTAAGCGATTTTTTTTGCAACACCTACACCAAAAGCATAAGGACCAATATGGCAAGAAACGCTTAATGATAAAGGATCGCAAATGATATTATGCTGTGGATAAGCATCTTTTAACATTTTTATGATATTTTCAGCAGGTGATTTATCATAAGTATAAGCAACAAATAATTGGCAATTATTACCTTTGCCTTCAGGATCTATTCTTTCATTAATATCTTTAATAAGAGCATCAATCATTATTTTTTCAGCTTTTGCGATAGTTCTTGTTTTTTCGAAAGAATCTAATTTTTCACCTTGTATAGATAAAATAGGTTTTATTTTTAATAAACCACCTAAAGCAGCTGCAGCAGGAGTAACTCTTCCTCCCTTTTTTAGATATTCTAATGTATTAACAGTAATATAAATAGAAGCATCTAATTTTGTTGCCATTAAAATATCATGTATTTCTTTTCCGCTTTTTCCTTGTTTGGCAAGCTTTAAAGCGTTTAAAACATCCCATTTCTGTGTAACAGAGATGCGTTGAGAATCAACGACATATACTTTGTCTTTATATTCTTTTTCACTGGCAATCATTAAAGCAGTCTGACAAGAACCACTTAATCCACTAGACATAGGAATGTGAATGATTTCATCATATTCTTTTAAAATATCATTGTAGAACTTTGTAACATCACCTACAGCAGGCTGAGAAGTAAAAACGTTAGCACCACCTATAAGATGTTCATAAAATTGTTCTTGAGTAAGGTTTATATCTTCAAAGTATTCGTCACCATTTATTGTAAATGGCATTGGTATTACAAATACTCCTAATTCTTTAGCTTCTTTTTGGGTAATTCCACTATTACTATCAGTCATAACAGCAACTTTACACATTTCATTACCTCCTTCATTTTAGTGTATTATTTCATTAAATTTTTAATTCTTTAAACAAATATAAATATTCCCTATAATTCTATAGTGTAAATCTTTTTATTTCAATAATCCTAATAAAAAAATAGACATATTCTATAAATTGTATATATGAATAAAAGATAAGAAGAAACATATAATAAAATAAAAGCATCTTCCTGTACTAAAATTAAAAAATCATATATAATAACACTAGGAAGTGAAAGTATGAATATTGTAGAAGATTCAAATTTATTTTTTGATTATATAATGAATAAGTTTGGAAAGTTTGGTGAGGCGTTTTTAAATGCAGCTTTAGTTTTCTTGTTTGGCTGGTGGGCTTGTAAGCTATTGCGTAATATCATTATTAAGATGATTAAGAAAACAAGTTTAGATGAAATTGTGATTGGCTTTGTTCAGACAATCTTAGATATTGCTTTAAAAGTTATTGTAGTTATTATGACAGTTTCTGAATTAGGAGTAGATACAACTTCTTTGGTTGCTGTATTAACTACTGCAGGAGCAGCAATTGTATTAGGATTAAAGGATTCAGCATCTGGCGTAGTATCAGGAATTATTATATTATTTTCTAAGCCTTTTTCTAAAGGTGATATTATTGAGATCAATGGTTATACAGGAAAAGTATTAGAAATTCAATTATTATATACAATTCTTTTAACTTTAGATAATAAAAGAGTTGTAATGCCTAATAATGAACTAGCAAGTAGTACAATCATTAATTATTCTTTTGAAAATACAAGAAGAGTTGATTTATTTATAGATGTTCATTATTGTACAGATATAGAAAAAGCAAAATCTGTGATTAAAAACGTTGTTGAGAGTCATCCTCAATCATTGAAAGAACCAGAACCTTATGTGAGAGTAGATCAATATAAGGATAGTAGTATTTCAATTGCTGTAAGAGTCTGGTCAAATACTGATGATTATTATGATTTAAAAGCTGATTTATTAGAAGAGATTAAAAGAGCATTTGATAAGGAAAGTATTGAAATGGCTTATCCGCAATTGGATGTTCATATAGATAAATAAAGAAAGGTGAGAAAGATGAAAATTGTAAATAGTAATGAATTTGTAGAAGTAACAAAAGAAGGATTGGTATTAGTTGATTTCTTTGCAAATTGGTGTGGTCCTTGTCGTATGATGTCGCCAGTATTAGAAGAAGTAGAAGAAGAGATTGAAGGATTGACAGTAGTAAAAGTAGATACTGATGAAAATGGTTCTTTAGCGGCTAAATATGGTGTACAGTCAATCCCTAATATGATTTTGTTTAAAGATGGTAAACCAGTGGATCAGATCATTGGTTTTAGACCTAAAGAAGATGTTATAGAAACAATTGAAAAATATGTTTAAAATTCGATTTTTTAATCGAATTTTTATTTTTATGTATACAATCTTTGAAATAATATTAATTTTTTTGTTCTTTTGCTAAAAAGAAAATATCTTTTGTTTTTAAATCGCTAAATCGCTATAATTATTTGTAAATTCTCATTGACTGTTGATAAAAAAAATATATAATATATATAATAAGCATGGTTTTTTTTGTGGGGAAAAGAACTTTGTTAATTTATAGAAAAGGTATGGTGAGTATGGGAAAATATGTATTAAAACGTATTCTGATTGGTATATTGACCCTTTTTGTCTTATCAAGTGCGACTTTCTTTTTAATGAAAGCTACACCAGGATCTCCTATCAGTACAGAAAAATATAAAACACAAGAAGCATATGATGCTGCTGTAAAGAGATACAATTTAGACAAACCGGTTATAGAACAATACAGACTTTACATGACTGATTTATTACATGGTGACTTAGGTGAAAGTATGATTCAAGAAGGTCGTACTGTTTCTTATTATATCAGTATTGGTGTTCCTGTAACTGCAAGAGTTGGATGTTTGGCATTTATTATTGCAATTGTTGTAGGTATTTCACTAGGAACTGCTGCAGCATTATCTGAAAAGAAATGGATTAGTAATCTATGTATGTTTGTGGCAACAATAGGAGTCAGTGTTCCTTCGTTTTTGATTTCCATGTTACTGATTTTAATCTTTGGGGTTAAATTGCGTATTTTACCTTTCGTAGGATTGAAATCTCCACTACATTATGTGATGCCAGTAATTGCGTTATCATTATATCCTATTTCAATGATTTCACGTTTAACTCGCAGTAGTATGATTGAAGTTATGAAACAGGATTACATTATTCTTGCTCGTTCTAAAGGTACAACTTATAGAAAGGTTGTTATTAGACATGCAATTAAAAATGCAATGTTACCAGTTGTTACTTATGCTGGGCCAATGTTTGCATTCTTGCTAACAGGAAGTTTCGTTACTGAAACAATCTTCTCAATTCCAGGTTTAGGTTCTACTTTTACATCTAGTATTATGAACCGTGATTATCCTATTATTATGGGAGTTACAATTTTCTTGGGATTTTTAATTATTACATTTAACTTGTTGACAGATATTATTTCTGCAGCAATTGATCCAAGAATCAAATTAAAGTAAGGAGGAATTTTTGATGGATTTAAATCAAGATGAATTAAAATTAACTCCGGATTTATTTGAAAAATTGGATGATAGCGAAAAAAATGCGGAGAAAATTACTTATGAAAGTAAAACATATTTCCAGGATGCATGGCGTCGTTTTAAACAAAACAAGTTAGCTCTTGTAGGATTATGTTTTATTGCATTTATGGTTTTATGTTGTATATTAATACCGATGTTTTCACCATATACATATGATCAAATGAATATGGCTAATGCAAATGCCGGTATGTCTTTAGCTCACCCTATGGGAACAGATAAGTTCGGGCGTGATATTCTTGTTCGTATTATGTGTGGTGGACGTATTTCATTAAGTGTAGGTGTTACAGCAGCTTTAATTGCTTTATGTGTTGGTACTATTTATGGTGGTATTGCAGGTTTCTTTGGTGGTAAAGTTGATATGTTAATGATGCGTTTTGTTGATATGATGTATTCAATCCCAGATATGTTATATATCATTATGATTGTCGTTGTATTAGAACCTAGTATGACTTCTATCCTTCTTGGTATTTCTATTTCTTCATGGATGGGAATGGCAAGACAGGTTAGAGCTCAAGTTATGACTTTAAAAGAACAAGAATTCGCTTTAGCAGCATTTGTGCTTGGGGCAAGTAAAAAGAGAATTATCTTTAAACATTTATTAATTAATAGTATGGGTCCAATCATTGTATCAGTAACAATGCTTGTACCTAGTGCAATTTTTAATGAAGCTTTCTTAGGATTCTTAGGAATCGGGGTACCACCACCACAAGCAAGCTGGGGTACTTTAGCAAATGATGCTCGTCAAGTTATGATGGCATATCCAATGCAAGTTGTTTGGCCTGTACTAGCAATTTGTTTAACAATGTTAGCTTTAAACTTTATAGGAGATGGATTAGGAGATGCTCTTGATCCAAAGAAGAAGTAGGTGATAGTTTATGGCAATGTTAGATATTAAAAATTTAACAACTCAGTTTAGTACTGAAAATGGAACTGTACAGGCAGTTAGAGATGTAACTATTCAAGTTGAAAAAGGTGAAATTTTAGGTATAGTTGGTGAATCAGGTTCAGGTAAATCACAAACTATGTATTCAGTAATGGGGTTATTAGCTTCTAATGGTCGTGTGGCTGAAGGAGAAATTTCTATTGATGGTAGAGATATTTCACCAAAAAATTATACAAAAAAGGAATATGATGATATTATGTCTCATATTCGTGGTAATGATATGGCTATGATTTTCCAGGATCCAATGACTTTCTTGAATCCAGTTCTTACAATTGAAACACAATTAACAGAACCAATTTTAAATCATAACGATATTTCTAAAGAAGAAGCAAGAGAAAGAGCTATTGAATTAATGAAGAAAGTAGGAATTCCTTCTCCTGAGAAGCGAATTAAACAATATCCATTCCAATTCTCTGGAGGGATGAGACAAAGAATTATTATTGCAATGGCTTTAGCTTGTAATCCAAAAGTTATTATTGCAGATGAACCTACAACTGCTCTTGATGTTACTATTCAAGCTCAGGTTTTAGATTTAATTGCGAATTTAAAGAAAGAAATTGATTCTAGTATTATCATGATTACTCATGATTTGGGTGTTGTTGCTAGTATATGTGATCGTATTGCTATTATGTATGGTGGTAAGATTGTTGAGATTGGTACTGCAGAAGAAATCTTCTATGAACCAAAACATCCATATACAAAAGGGTTATTATCTTGTGTAGCTAACCCTGAAGATAAAGAGAAGAAAGAACTTCATCCAATTCCTGGTTCACCACCAGATTTATTAAATATTGGTGATTGGTGTCCATTCGTGGATAGATGTGAAAACGCAATGAAGGTATGTAAGTTAAAAATGCCTGCAGAAGAACAATATAGTGATACACATACATGTTCTTGCTGGTTAAGTCATCCTCTTGCAAAAGGAGGTAATTAATAATGGCTGATCCTATTTTAGAGTTAAAGGATTTGAAAGTACATTTCCAAGTTGGAGGAGGTTTCCTTCAAAAGAAAGATACTGTTAAAGCAGTAGATGGTATTTCTTTATCAATATATCCTGGTGAAACTTTTGGTTTAGTAGGTGAATCTGGTTGTGGTAAGTCTACTACAGGTAGAGCTATTGTTAAGATTAATACTCCTACTGAAGGAGAAATCTTATTTAATGGTAAAGATATTACTAAGATTAAGGGTAAGGAATTAAATCAATTTAAGCAAGAAGTTCAAATGATTTTCCAAGATCCTTATGCAAGTTTAAATCCACGTATGACTGTAGGGGAAATTATTAAAGAACCTATGGATATTCATAAAGTTTATAAAACTGAAGAAGAAAAAGAAGCTAGAGTTAGAGAGTTATTAGAATTAGTTGGGTTAAAACCTGATCATATTCGTAGATATCCTCACGAATTCTCTGGTGGGCAAAGACAAAGAATTGGGATTGCAAGAACTCTTGCATTAAATCCTAAGTTTATTGTTTGTGATGAGCCAATTTCTGCGCTAGATGTTTCAATTCAAGCGCAAGTTATAAACTTGCTTGAAAAAATTCAAGCAGAAATGGGAATTTCTTATTTATTTATCGCACATGATTTGAGTATGGTAAAACATATCTCTGATCGTATTGGGGTAATGTATTTAGGAAATTTAGTAGAGGTAGGAGATAGTGATGATCTTTATAGAAATCCTCTTCATCCTTATACTCAAGCATTATTGTCATCTGTACCAATTCCAGATCCAAAAGTTGCAAAGAGTAGGGAAAGAATTGTTCTACAAGGAGAATTACCTAGTCCTATAAATCCGCCTTCAGGATGTGTATTTAGAACACGTTGTCCTAAGGCAATGGAAAAATGTGCTACCTGTAAACCAGAACTTAAACAAGTTGGTGATCGTTTAGTATCATGTTTCCTATTTGAAGATAAAGAATAGAAGGGAGAAAAAAGTTATGAAAAAATTATTAAGTTCTTTATTATGCTTAGCAATGGTACTTGGACTTACTGCATGTGGTAGCTCACATGATGACACTAAAATTCGTGTTGCTGTTGCTGGTGACTTTGCTATGTTAGATCCAGCAATCGTAGATGATACAATTACTGCTAATGTATTAGCTCAAATGTATGAAGGGCTATATAAGTTAGACACTAATGGTAATGTTCATGCTAATGTTGCTACTGATTTACCAACAGTAAGTGCTGATGGTTTAACTTATACTATTACTATTAAAGACGGAATTAAATGGTCTGATGGAACTGCTTTAACTGCTAATGATTTCGTTTATGCATGGAAACGTGCTGCATGTATTGGTGGATACTATTCTCAATTTGTTTACAAAATTAAAGGAGCTACTGCTGCTGCTTCAATGGATGAATTAAAAGATTTCGGTGCAGTTGCTAAAGATGATCACACAATTGTAATCACTTTAAAAGAAAAATGTGCTTATTTTGGTTCATTATTAACAAACACTGTTTTCTATCCATTACGTCAAGATGTTGTTGAAGCTAATGGTGGAGATCCATTAAAATCAACTTGGGCTGATACAGTTGATAACCCAGTAAATGGTGCTTTTATTGCAACTGCAATTAACTCTAAAGATGAAATCGTGTTAACTAAGAATGCTGATTATCATTCTGCTGATGAAGTTACTATGGAAACTCTTTCATTTAAAGTTATGACTGATGCTGATTCTCAAACTAATGCATTTATTTCTGGTGAATTAGATATCGCTGATACTATTAACTTAGAAACAGTTAATACTGATGAAGAATTGAAAGCTCAATTATTCGCAGTTGATCCATTTGTATGTAACTACTACATTTTAATTAATGCTGGTGATGAAATTGCTAATGGAAATAAAGTCTTTGCTGACAAAGATATTAGAAAAGCATATTCTATGGCTATCAATCGTGAAAACATTATCCAAGCTACTGGATTAGGTGATTATGCATATCAATTAAATAACTTAGTTCCTGTTGGAATTCCTGGTGTAGATGGCGATTACACTACAGAAAATGGTAATAACTTCAACGAAGGATATAACTTAGCTGAAGCTCAAAAAATTATGACTTCTAAAGGTTATAGTGCTGATAATATGTTAGAAGTAACATATAAATACAATGATACAGCTATGCATAAAAATGTTGCTCAAACTTTACAAGCATCATTAAAAGAAGCTTATATCAACTTAACATTAGTTCCTCAAGAAAAAGAAACATTCTTCGAAGAACGTGATCAAGGTAAATTTGAAACTTGCCGTCATGCTATGACTGCTGACTTCTTAGATCCAATGGCTTACTTATCAATGTATGTTGGTAAAGATACAAAAGCTAATACTGTAGATGACGCTAAGTATGAAGCTTTAATCGCTGCTGCTGAGAAGTTAGATGGTGATGCACGTATTAAGAAATTAGCTGAAGCTGAAGAATATTTAGTAAGCAACTACTATGTAGTACCTTTATTTGGATATACTGATCCAAAATTAAAAGCTGCTAACTTAGAAGGTGTTACTACTTCACCAGAAGGTCATTATGACTTAACAAGAGCTAAATATGTAACTGAATAATAAAATGTTGACGGGTGTCTTTCGACACCTGTTTTTATATGTTATAATAGGGGAAGAAGGGATGTGTTGTTAAAATGATTAGAAGTATTAAGGAACAAAACGAAATAATGGATATTTGTTTAGGAGAAAGATTAGATATTATTGTTCCTCAAGTATTAAATAATGCTAAGGCCGATATGTGGATAGTAGCTAGTAAAGAGTATCATGAAGATTTAGTGTTTGGTGCACTAACTCCTGCTAGTTATTTAACTGCTAGACGTATTACAATGTTAGTGTTTTTAAAGAAAGATGGCGAAGTTAAAAGATTTTCTTTAAGTTTGCCTGATAAGGATTTGAATTATTTTTATCCTCAATATTGGAATTTTGGTAAAGAAGAACAAATGAAGGCTCTTAATCGCTTATTAGAAGAATATGATCCAAAAAATATTGCTATTAATATCTCTGAGGATTTTACTTATGCAGATGGTTTAAGTTATGGTTTATATCAGACTTTATTAAAAGAAGTGAAAGCTCCATATAAAGATAGATTTATGGTCGATGAAATGATTCCTATTAAAATTATGGAAATGAGAACACCTACTGAGTTATCATTATATGATGAAGTTATGAAAGTTGCTTTTTCAGTTATTGAAGAAACTTTTAGCTTAAAAGCAATCACACCAGGTATTACAACTTGTGAAGACTTAGAATATTATATGATGGAAAAAGTAAGAAGTTTAGGTTTAGAATACTGGTTCTCTCCTACTATTGATATTTTAAGAGAAGGTAATACAAATAGTCGTTTATATGATACAATTCAAAAAGGAGATTTATTACATTGTGACTTTGGTATTAAATATTTAAATATGTGTACTGATACTCAAAGATTGGCATATGTTGCGAAAGATGATGATACAGATGTACCTGAATGGATGAAGACTGGATTTAAGATTAATAATCGTTTTCAGGATATTGTCTGTGAATGTTTAGTTGATGGCAAAACTGGAAATGAAGTATTGATGGAAGCATTAAATAAAGCTAAAGAGGAAGGGATTAAACCTTGTTTATATTCTCACCCTTGTAATATTTACGGTCATGGTCCTGGTCCAACTATAGGATTATGGAATAATCAGAATGCTATTCCTTTAAAAGGGGATATCAAAGTATCGTACAACACAGTTTATGCTTTAGAATTAAATATTCAATATGATTATGAAGGTATAACATATACTTTCTTTAGTGAAGAAACTATTGCCTATACTAAAGAAGGGGTAACTTTCCTATATCCTAATAGAGATAAAATTTATTTTGTAAAATAATAAGTGAAATGCAATGCATTTCACTTATTTGTTTAATTCTACGATTTTTAATAAAACTTCAACTTGTTTTCTCATCATTGTTAGAGATACAAATTCAAATGGTCCATGGAAATTAAATCCACCAGTACCTAAATTAGGACATGGTAATCCTTTGTAAGTTAAACTAGCACCATCAGTACCACCTCTAATAGGTTCAGCCTTAGGTTCTATGCCACATGCTTTTAAAGCCCCTTCTGCCATATCAATAATATCTCTATGTTGATCAATAATTTCTTTCATATTTCTATATTGTTGTTTTATTTCTACATCGATAATAGAATATCCATATTTTTTATTTAAATATTCTTTAATATCTAGGAAATCTTGACATTGTTTTTCAGCAAGTTTTAAATCATGATTTCTAATAATATATTCCATTACTGTTTTTTCACAGTTACCCTTGATCTCGTCTAAATGATTAAATCCTTCATAACCATCAGTAGCTTCAGGACGAGCATGAACAGGTAACATAGAATGGAATTCCTGAGCAACAAGAATAGAATTAATCATTGTGTTCTTAGCTGTTCCTGGATGAACGCTTTTACCATTAACAGTAACAACTGCTTCAAAAGCATTGAAGTTTTCATATTCTACACCGCGAATATCACCACCATCAACAGTATAAGCATATTCAGCACCAAACTTATCAACATCAAAGTTTTCTGTGCCTCTTCCTACTTCTTCATCTGGTGTGAAAGCAATCTTAATTTCATTATGTTTAATTTCTGGATGTGCTAATAAATATTCAGCCATCTGCATGATAATAGTTACACCAGCTTTATCATCAGCTCCTAATAAAGTAGTTCCATCAGTAGTCATTAAATCATGTCCGATAACAGTATTTAAACAATTAAACTCTTTAGGATCTAAATATAAATCCTTTTCTTCATTAAGAGTAATCTTTCCTCCTTGATAATTATTAACTATATTAGGTTTAATATTAGCTCCACTTGCAGCAGGAGCAGTGTCCATATGGGCAATAAAACCAATAACTTTCCCTTTATCATCATTAGCAGGAATACTTCCATATACAATTCCATATTCATTTAATTCAGCATTTTTTATACCAATATTTTTCATATCCTCAACTAGATATTTTCCTAATTCTAATTGTTTTTTAGATGAAGGAGCAGTATTAGAAGTAGGATCAGATTGAGTGTCAAAAGAAACATATTTTAAGAATCTATCTTCAATTTTCATATATTTATCACCTCTGTAGTTTATTATATATGGAAAAAAACAATTTTTCCATATATAATAAAAAGAAAGTGATAAGGAGGATGAAATAATGAATAATACAATTAAAGAATTGTTTGATAGAAAATCGGTAAGAATTTTCACTGATGAACCAATTACTAATGAAGAAAGAGAATTAATTATTAAATCGGCTTTGCAAGCTCCTACAGCTGGGAATATGGCATTATATTCAATTATTGATGTACAAGATCAAAATTTAAAAGATTTACTTGCAAAAAGATGTGATAATCAACCATTCATTGCGAAAGCTCCATTAGTATTAGTTTTCTTGGCAGACTATCAGAAATGGTTTGATATGTTTGAAGAATATACAACAGGAGTACCAAAATTAGCGGAATCTGATTTATTCTTGGCAGGTCAGGATTGTATTATTGCAGCTCAAAATGCGGTAGTAGCTGCTGAATCTATGGGAATAGGTTCTTGTTATATTGGTGATATTTTGGAGAATTTTGAAGCAAATAAAGAAACATTTAATTTACCTAAATATGCAGTTCCGTTTATGATGTTAGTTTTTGGTAGACCGACTGAACAACAAAAAAATAGAGTTAAACCAACTCGTTTTGATATGAATGACATGGTTCATGTGAATTCATATCATCAAAAATCTTTGGAAGAAACAAAACAAATGTTTATGAAACAATCTGGTAAGGATGAAGAACAATTAGGAAAATATATAGAATCTTTTGCAAGAAGAAAATTCTATGCGGAATTTAGAGATGAAATGAATCGTTCAGCTGCAGCTATTTTAGAAAGCTGGTTAAAATAAGAGTTAAAAAACTCTTTTTTTTATTTTACCCCCTAAAAATAAAAATGTCTTTCGTATATATATAGTGAAAAGAAGAAAAGGAGGAAAACATATGAATAACTTAGTAAAATTAATAATAGCTGGAATGGTATCATTAACAACAATTGGAGTAGGTCAAAATATGACAACTACTCAAAATGAGGTAAAAAAGAGTGCAGAAACATCAGTACAAGTGGATGCTACAGTTAAAGAAGAAGTTACATTAGAAGAAGCAAAGAAAGTAGCATTAAACAAAGAGAATGGAACAGTTACAAAAACTACTGAAGATAAAGATGATTATACTATCTTTGTAAAGAGAGATAACTATATCTATGAAATAGAAGTAGATAAAAATACAGGTAATATTGATGATTTAGATAAAGAAGTAGTAAAAACAACTAATCAAGTTACGTTAGCAGAAGCAAAGAAAGTAGCATTAAACAAAGTGAATGGAACAGTTACAAAAACTACTGAAGATAAAGATGATTATACTATCTTTGTAAAGAAAGATAACTATATCTATGAAATAGAAGTAGATAAAAATACAGGTAATATCGATGATATGGATAAAGAGAAAGTAAAAACTAATAGCTCTGCTAGTATTTCATTAAATAAAGCAAAAGAATTGGCTTTAAAAGAAGTAAATGGTACAATTATAAGTACAAAGAGAGACGATGATGATTATGAAATTACTATTCAAAAAGATAATTATACTTATGAAATCGAAGTTAGTAAGAAAACAGGTAAAATAACTGATATAGATAAAGAAAAAGTAGCTACAACAGTAAATATTATTTCTAAATCAAAAGCTAAAGAAATAGCATTAGCACAAGTTGCAGGAACAGTTACTTCTGTTGATTACGAAGATGATGATTATAAATATGAGATTGAAATTGTGAAAGATAATCTTAAATATGATATTGAAATAGATGGAAGAAATGGTCAGGTTATTAAAGTAGAAAAGGACGATTAGTTTATGTATGAAGAAATTTTAGCTATTAGAAAAGATGAATACGCTAGAAATAGGTTTATAGAAAAATATAAACCTTTTCTTGCGAAATATACTTCTACAGTTGCTGGAAGATATGTGAGCTATGGAATAGATGATGAATTATCTATTGCATTGTTAGCATTTAATGAAAGTATAGATAGATATAATGGTGAAGGAATCTTTTTTGAATATGCTAAAATGGTAGTGAAAAGTAGATTATTAGATTATTTTAAATCTAAAGAATATAAAGAAAAACATGATTCTATTGATGAAGACCAATATTTATTGAATCAAGGTTCTAAAAAGCAATATATAGAAGAAATAAGAGTTCAAAGATTAAAAGAAGAAGTTGAAGAATTAAAAAAAGTACTAAAATACTATAATATTGAAATATTAGATTTACATAAACAAAGTCCAAAACATTTTCTTACAAAACAACATGTTGACCATATCCTTTCATTAATATTACAAAATAATGAAATAGTGTCATTGATTATTGATAAAGGATATTTGCCAATGAATTTAATATTAGAACAATATAAAACATCAAGAAAAAAATTAGAACCATATAGAAAATATATAATAACAGTAGTTATTATATGTGTAGGACAATTTGAATTATTAAAAGATTACATGCCAGGAAAGGTGATTCAGTCATGAAAAAAGGTGTTATCATAGATATAAAAGATCAATATACATATGTTTTATGTAAAAATGCAAAAACTAAAAAAATAAAAAGACAATATTATCATGAAGTTGGTCAAGAGATTGAATTACCATTAATTATAAGTACTCGTATGATTACAACTTTAGTGATGTGTTGTTTATTAATTGTTGCATTTGTATTTAATCCTTTACAAACAGGCTCGGAGGTAGAGGCATTAAGCTATATTTCATTAAGTGTTAATCCTGGATTAGTTATCAAAGTAGATCAAAATAAAAAAGTTACAGCAGTTAGTTATACGAATAACGAAGGGAATGAAATGGTTAAACAAATTGATTTTGTAAATAAGTCATTAGAAGAATCAGTAATATTATTTGTTGATTATTGCTTTGAAAATCATTACTTTGATTCTAATAATAATATTGATATAAATGTTATTAGCGATGATAGCAGTCAAATAAAAGAAATTGAAGCACAAATTAATGATATCATTAACGAATATTTAAAAACTCATAGTACAGCACTTACCATTTCTTTAGATAAAGTTACATCATCACAACATACTGATGCTAAGAATCTAGGAATTCCTGATAGTAAAGTTAAGCTTATAGATCTTATTCTTCAATATTATCCAGAATTCACAAAAGAACAGCTTGCAAAAGAAAGTGTTGATGACTTAGTAGAATATCTTGAGGATAAAGGTTATGATGAAAACTTCTTGGATCATCTAGAAGATAAATTAGAAGATAATAATACTGATGACGAAGATGATGACGACGAAGATGATAAAGACGAAGAAGATGATGACGATGATTAGTCATCATCTTTTTAGCATATTTTTCTAAAAAAAGAGTACACTTATCATAGGAATTTTGTTATAGTAGTATTGTAAAAGGGGAGATATGTAAATGGAAAATATAGAAGTTGTTATTGTTACAGGAATGTCTGGAGCTGGAAAGACATCAGCTATGGCTGTTTTTGAAAATCTGGGATATCAATGTTTAGATAATTATCCAGTGGCTTTACTTAAGGAATTTGGTGAATTGCTTAAAACAACTACTGATTATACAAAAGTTGCAATGGCAGTTACATTAGGTGATGCATTGTTTGCAATTCGTATCTTATCTAATCTTGATTGGGTTGATTTATCAGTTGTCTTTTTAGATTGTGATGATAAAACACTTTTAACTAGATATAAATTTACGAGAAGATCTCATCCATTAATGATAAAAAATGTTGTTTCATCATTAATTGAAGGTATAGAATATGAAAGAAAGCAAGCTGAACCAATAGAGAAGTTAGCAAATATTACTATTGATACAACTTTATTAAAACCAAAGAAATTACAAGATAAAATAGAATCTTCATTTCATAAAGGAAGTCAAGAGATATTTAGAGTAAGTTTTGTATCTTTTGGATACAAACATGGGGTACCAAAAGATGCAGATTTATTATTAGATGTACGCTTTTTACCAAATCCTTTTTATGAAGAAAGTTTAAGAAGTTTAACTGGTAATGATAAAGCAGTTTATGACTATGTTATGGAAAAAGAAGAAACTCAGGAGTTTATTAGAAGAACGACTGAATATTTTAATTATTTAATTAAGGAATATGAAAAAGAGGGGAAGATGTCATTGATTATAGGTATTGGCTGTACAGGTGGACAACATCGCTCTGTAACGCTTACGAATTATTTAGCAGATTACTATAGTCAATATTATCAGGTTTATAAATGGCATAGAGATGCTGATCATTAAGGAGTGAGATTGTGTTATCTTTTTCAAGAGAAGTTAAAGAGGAAATAGTTTTTAATGAATTTGAACCAAGTTGTCAAAAGGCATTACTTTGTGCATTGATTAAAGTAGTAGGTACTTTGTCATTAAATCAAAGTGGTTTATCTCTTACAATTAGAACAGAGAATGCTAAAATTGCATCTAAGGCTCATAAAATATTGAAAGAATTATATCAGCCACATATTGAATTTATGGTTTCAAGAAAAATGAAACTAAAAAAGAATAATGTGTATATATTGAAGATTTCTAAGGCAAGGGAAATATTAGATGATTTACATCTCATGGAAGGATTATCATTTAATCAGTTTCCAGATAAAAGAATTTTAACGAAAGATGATGATATTCGTGCTTATTTAGCAGGAGTATTCTTGAGTTGCGGTAGCGTTAATAATCCAGATACAAGTAATTATCATTTAGAGATGAGTATTAATGATGAAGATTATGCAGAATTTATTGCTGGATTGATGAATAAGTATGAATTAAATGCTAAAATCATTAAACGAAGAAATAAGTATATAGTATATTTAAAATCAGCAGAAAAGATAGGAGACTTTTTAAGAGCAATTGGTGCTTCTCAGTCAGTAATGAATTTTGAAATGACAAGAATAGATCGATCTATGGCTAATACAGTTAATAGATGGAATAATTGTGATATAGCAAATGAAATGAAGGCGATGAGTGCTTCTAAACAGCAGATAGAGGATATTGCCTATGTTATGGATAAAGCTGGTTTAGAAATATTAGATGCTAAAACAAGAGAAGTTGCTTTAATCCGTTTAGAAAATCCTGAATTGACATTAAATGAATTAGCGGAAGTGTATTTAATGAAAACAGGACAAGCTATAAGTAAATCTGGTTTACATCATCGTTTTGCAAAAATCAAAAACGAAGCTTTAAAATTAAAATCAATGGAGGAAGAGTAGAATGGAAACTCTAACTATTGAACAAAAATTTGGCAGAAGAATAAAAGAATTAAGATTAAAACAAAATATTTCACAAGAAGAATTAGCTTTTAGATGTCATTTATCTAAAAATTATGTTTCTGATGTTGAAAGAGGAACAAGAAACGTCTCATTAAAAGCTATTGAAAAGTTTGCATATGGTTTAAAAGTCAAAACATCTGATTTATTTAAATAGTTCATTTTAAGTTTAAATAATTAGATTACACTAACATTGTAAAAAGGAGTGAAACTATGGGATATAGTTTTTTATACATATTATGTTTATTAGTCTTAGTGACATTTTTAATTAGAATATTTGTACCTTTTATTGTTTATTTGATTCCGGTACTATTAGTTGTTTTTGTTGTAAAATCATTAATAGATAATTCAAAAAAGAAAAAAGAACCAGAAGAAGAATATACTGAATACAAGGAAAATACTGATTATCAACATAGCTATACATCAGAAGATATTATTGATGTAGATTATACTGTTGTTGATGAAGAAAATAACACTCATTAAGAGTGTTTTTTATAAAGGAGAAGAAAAATGAAATGTCCAAAATGTCAAAAAGAAGTATATGATGATGCTAAGTTCTGTCCTCATTGCGGAATATCATTAGATAGTCAATGTCCTAGATGTGGTTATACTGTTTCTACCTCTGATAGATTTTGTGCTAATTGTGGTCAAGAGTTAAAAAAACCAAAAGTAGATGACAATATAGGTGGTTATTATGTACCTATTCATCAACAAAAAGAAGAATATGTACAACCTGATTATTCTTCTATGTCTGATAATGATATGAAAGAAGATTATATAAACCAGGATAATACTTATTATGAAGTTGATAAAAAGAAAGATAAAGTCAAATGGAAATCTATTATTATTGCATTAGTTGTAGTATTACTTTTATTTGCAGGAAGCTTTATATATTTAATGGATAATAAAGATAATACGAATACAAATAATACTCAGCAACAGATAGAAAAAAATACTCCTGATGTTACTATTGCTAATAATTATTCTACTTATGTAGGTAATGTCAATTTAGAGGGCAAAGCTATTATTGATGATGATACTATCTATATGACAAATGATAAAGGATATCTTGTATCATTTGATAAGAAGTTTGAAGAGAGTAGAGTTTTGCTGGAAGAAAGTGTAAGTTATATTACAGTATATAATGATAAGATTTATTTTGCAGATGAAAATAATTATTTATCAGTGGTAGATAAGGATGGGAAGAATAAAGAAATTCTATTGTCTCAAGCTGTATATTATTTAGTGTTAAAAGATGATAGTTTATATTATCAGTTAGATCCAGATGGTGAATCTTTATATGTTATGGATTTAAAAACAAGAAAGTCTACAAAATTAAATAATTGTAGAACATATAGTCCAAATATCAGTGATGATGCTATTTATTATTCTAGTGGTGATGGTATTTATAAGATGAATAAGGATGGTAATGAAGATACTAGAATCATTGAAGGTAAAGTTTATAATTTATTATATGAAGATAATAAATTATATTATATTTCTGATTATACTTTAACAATCTATAACTTAGAAACAAAAGAAACTGAAACAATTTCTAACTTACGTATGTCTATGTATAATAAGAGTGGTAAAACAATTTATGCATTTACTACAAGTGGATTAGTAAGTTATGATATAGAAAGTAAAGAAACTAAGGTTATATATGCAGGTAATGTAGATTCTTTCCAGATTATCGGTAATGTTGTTTTAATGCAATATAATGATAATTGGACAGTTATTGATAGTCAAGGAAATCAATTCTCTTTATTTGAAGAAGAAAGTGGCGATTTCATTTAAAATAACATGTTATTTTCGCATAAAAAAATAGGCAATAGCCTATTTTTTTGTTTATAACTTTATTGTGTGAGCTTTCATTTTTATAGTTATTCTGTAACTACAATACCATTTTCTTCATCTAATTTTTGTTTTTCCATTAATTTAAAGAATGGATAATATATAATCATATCTAAAATAATTAATCCTATAACAAGTATACCGGCTTTAATATCCATACATCCTAAAGCAGCACCTAATGGAGCAGGAGTAGTCCATGGTGTTTCGATAACACCTCTACCAATGATATTAAAGTACATTGCTGCATAAGTGATAATTGAATTAATAACTGGTACAAAAACAAATGGAATTATCATTAATGGATTTAATACCATAGGTAATCCAAAGATAATAGGTTCATTAATATTAAAGATAGCTGGACCAATAGATAATCTACCTAAAGTCTTTAATTCTTGAGATTTAGAACGTAATAACAATAAGCATAATCCAAAAGTAGAACCACCACCACCAAGGCAGATTACATAAGACCAGAATGGTTGTGTAAAGAAATGTTGAATAGTTGTTCCAGCAGAATAAGCAGTAAGATTAGCTTGAATATACATTTCCATGAATGGTAAACGAATAGGTTGTGTAATACTAGCACCATGTAAACCAAAGAACCAGAAGACTTGGGCAATAATAACAATTAAACAAATACCAACTAATGAATCTAATCCAGATACTGCAGGTGCCAAAATTGTCATAATCATGCTTGGGAACAATTGTCCACTAAAGTTTTGTACAATCAATGATAATGAATAGAAAATAATGACACATATAAATAATGGAATAATTGCATCAAAAGAAGATGTAATTGCAGGTGGAACACCTTCAGGCATTTTAATGCGAATATCTTTCTTCATTAAGAAATGTATAATTTCTACACATCCAATAGCAACAACAATAGCTGTGAATATCCCTTTTGCATCTAAATATGTAGTAGGAATATATGAGCTAGCCATACCTAATAATTCTTCAGCTGCAACACCATCAGCAATATTTGCAATAGAAACTGCTTTTTCAATTGGTGATGAAACAAGTAAAAATACAGCTGTAGATACTATTGAAGCATTTAATGGAGCTAAATCATATTTTTTAGCTAAGTTATATGCGATAGCAAATGCGATAAACAATCCCATTAATGCCATTGTCATGTTATATGGCATTTGAAGAACTGCTTTGTTAGCCTGTGCCCAATTGTACCAAGTCATTAACATATCACTAATAACTCCCCAATTAGGTAAAGTTTCAGGCTTTAATGGTGGTGTTGAAATAATTAAGCAAACCCCACCAAGGATAGATAATGGAATAGCGACAACCATACCATCACGAATAGAACTTAGATGTTTTTGATTTCCAAGCTTATGAGCGATAGGAACTAAGGTTCTGTCTGCGATTTCATTAAATTTTTCCATGAAATTCATAATTTATTCCCCCTTTTTTATTCAACCACATTATAACTATTTCAATTTATCCGCTCTACTAATTTCCAATTCTTAGAAAACATTCCCAAATCTTGGAAATGAATTGAAGAATATATATATATTAATTATATTAATGACTGTGAGCTTTCTTTTTATAAATAAAAAATAGGAGAAAAAAGATGAAACTAATTATTGAAGAAAATGAAAAAGCAATGAGTGAAAGTGCTATGCACATTTTATTAGGAGCAATGATGCAAGATAAAAGAGTAAATATCTCTTTAACTTCTGGTCGTTCTCCAATTGAACTTTACAAAATGATGGCTCCTTTAGTTAAGGATCAAGATAAGTTCAAAGATATTGAATATTATTTATTTGATGAAGCACCATGGAATGATAAACCTTATGGTCCAAATTGGGATGAAATGCAAGAATTATTTTTCAAGGATGCAAATATTCCAGAAGAAAGAATTCATTCATTAGATTTAAATAACTGGGATAGCTTTGATAGAGAAATTGAAAGAGCTGGTGGTATTGATGTTATGGTTATTGGTTTAGGATATGATGGACATTTCTGTTCAAATGCACCTAAATGTACACCATTAGATAGTTATACTTATCTTATTGATAGAGAAGAAAGACGTAAAATATTACCTAGATATAATTCACATCCAGAAATTCCATACTCAATTACTATGGGACCAAAAAGTTTAATGAAAGTTAAACATTTAGTTATGATAGTTAATGGTAAACATAAAGCGGAAATCTTAAAGAAAATGTTAGATGAACCTATCTCAAATGAATTACCATCTACAATTTTAAAGTTACATCCTAACTTTACTGTTATTTGTGATAAGGATGCTGCATCATTATTAAACTTAGAAGATTATAAAAGATTATAATCATTAAGAGAAGTTCTACTTCTCTTTTTTTCATGATTTGGAAAAGATTTCCTAATCTTGGAAATTAATAGGATTTGATTGTAAACATTGTTATACTTCAAATAAGGATGTGTTAATAATGAAAAAAAAGAAAATGAAAATATATCAAGATAAAATCGAGAAAAGTGAGATAAGAGTCAGAAGACTAGTTGCTTTAGTTATAGACTGGTATTTAACCAGTGTTTTCTCAGCTATACCAATTACCTTTTTTTTAAGAGAGACAGATCGTCTACAAACTTCTATGTTTGATTTCTCCACCTATAATTATTCAACTAGTCTTTTTCTTGTTTTTTTTAATATTATTGTTTTTATTATTTATTATATGATTATTCCAATGTACATATGGAAAGGACAGACTTTAGGTAAGAAAGTCTGTAAGATTAAAGTTGTAAAAGATAATCTCGAAGATGTTAATTTTGTAAGTCTATTAAAAAGAGAATTGATAGGTCAAACAATTATTGAAGGAGGAATAGTCAACAGTGCTTCTTCACTAAGACAGCTTTTATCAATTTTTGGTTATGCTAGTTTCTTAAAGTGTGTACAATACATTGCATATGGATTAACTGTATTATCTATTGTTTATGCTTGTTTTCATCCATTGATGCAATGTTTTCATGATAAACTAGCTCATACTATTGTTATAAAACAGAAATAAAATTTTTGCTTTATATAGATTCATTGTTTTGATTATTATTTTATACTATATTGATAATATCAAGAGAGGTGTTAATATGTTTAACCTTATCATTATTTTATTATCTACAATAAATAGCGAACCAAAAGATTCTAATAATTATAAAATAGCTAAATATCTCATTGAAAATATAAAGAGCTTAGATGACTGTACACTAACAGAGCTAGCGAGAAAATGTTATGTATCTAATTCTAGTATTTCTCGTTTTTGTAGAGATATAGGATTAAAAGATTTTAATGATCTAAAGAAACAAGTTGCTATTTTTCCTATGCAATATAAACAATTGGCAGAGAAATTTAATTTTAAAGAGTATGATGAGAATTCTTTGAGTCATTCTTATATTTTAAGTATTATTGATAATCTTAAACATATGATAGCATCTTCTACATTGGATAATGATATTATTTCATTAGTTAATGATATTAAGAATTATAAGAATGTAGCTGCTTTTGGGTATATGCAATCAGAAAATGTGGCTTTAAATCTTCAGTATGATCTTCAAACAAGTCGTAAAGCTATTTTTACATGTATTAAATTTGTTGATCAGGCTAATTATATAGAAAGTGCTGATAGCGATACTTTAATCATTATCTTTTCTGAATCAGGCTCTTATTTTGATCGTGTTTTTCCTAGAAAGAAACCTTTTAAGAATTTACACACGAAACCTAAAATATGTATGATTACATCTAATTATGCAATTCAATATCCATATATTGATATGTATATTCGTTATTCAAGTCGCAATGATTATGCGAGTCATCCATATCCTTTAATGGTAATAGCAGATTTGATTTGTATTCAATATGCTAAATTAGTTGAAAAAGAAAACTATGAACAATGAAAATAAACTGCGAGAAGATGACTTGATAATCTTCTTTTTTATAATCTAATAGTAGGTAATAAAAATCTACTATGAGATTTTGTACTAATAATGACCTGGTAACTCAGGTTATATAATGTAAGATAAGAACTGGAAGAAAATGTAGGAACAAAAGTCCATTTGTATTCACCTCCCTTTAAAAGGGAAGTGACACCTCAGATTGCATTATAGAATAAGTAAAACTTTGTTTACTTTTGAGTTCATTTTATTGACTTACTTAATTCGTTAATCGTATTATGTATTTTATATAAGTTTGTTATTTATGAAGAAGATATTAACAATCTTCTTTTCTTTTGCATAATTTAGTATAAAGGCATATTTTTTTTAGAACAAAAGTGATATAATGGGGAAAGAAAAGTGGGGATATTTATGTTAGTAAGAGAAATTATTGAAGCAACAAATGGTCAATTATTAAAAGGTAATTTTGAAGCTGAAGTCAAGAATATTACTCAGGATACTAGAAATGTATCTAAAGGGGATATGTATGCTGCATTGATTGGTGCTAGAGATGGTCATGACTTTATTAGTCAGGTAGAAGATATTGCAGTTGCAGTATTAGTGAGTAAACCAGTTGATACAACTATTGATAATGTTATTTTAGTAGAAGATACTTTAAAAGCATTAGGAGATATTGCAAGATTTATTAGAGAACATTCAAATGTTAAAGTTGTAGGTGTTACTGGTAGTGTTGGTAAGACAAGTACTAAGGATATGATTTATTCTGTTGTTTCTACGAAATATAAAACATTAAAAACATTGGGTAATTATAATAATCATTTAGGATTACCTTTAACTATATTTAGATATAATGATGAGAATGTAATGATTTTGGAAATGGGGATGAATCATTTAGGAGAAATCTCATATCTTACAAATATTGCAAAACCAGATATTGCAGTTATTACTAATGTGGGTACTGCTCATATTGGAGAACTTGGTTCTAGAGAAAATATCTTAAAAGCAAAAATGGAAATTGTAGAAGGATTAAATGATAATGGTACATTGATTATTAATGGTGATAATGATATGTTATCTACTGTTAAGGAAGAAGGATATGTCTTAAAGAAGGTTGGAATTGATTGTGATTCTTCATTAAAAGTAAAAGATGTTATTTTAAATGAAACTTATTCTACTTTTACTTTATGTTTAGATAAGGATTATGATGTTTATGTACCTATAGCAGGAACACATTTTGTATTAAATGCTTTAGTGGCAATTCAAGTTGGTTTATCTTTAGATATTTCTATTGAAGATTGTATTAAAGGAGTAAAATCATTTACATTAACTAAGAATAGAAATGATATTATTGAATTAAAAGATCATATTCAATTAATTGATGGAACATATAATGCGAATCTTGATTCTATGAAAGCTAGTATTGATGTTTTAAGTGGATATAGTGGTAGAAAGATTGCAGTTCTTGCTGATATGTTAGAATTAGGAGAATATGAAGAAAAATTACATCGAGAAGTAGGTAAGCATTTAAATGATAAGAATATAGATTTATTAGTTACTGTTGGTAAAGCATCAAATTATATGAATGATGAGTTTAACGGTATTTCTTATCATTTTGATAATAATGAGGAAGTTAAAGATTTCTTAATTAAAGAAGTTAAAGAAAATGATGTATTATTATTAAAAGGTTCTAATAGTATGAAACTTAAGGAAGTTGTTGAATATTTAAAGGAGAATTTAAAATGAAAAAGTTACTAGTTATTTGTGGTGGACAATCAACAGAACATATTGTTTCAAGAATGTCTTGTACATCAGTATTAAACAATATTCATAAAGATTTATATGAAATTACATTAGTCGGTATTGATAAAGATGGAACTTGGTATTTATTAGATCAAAATCAAGATGACTTATCTAAAGAAACTTGGTTAAATAATGCTGAAGTTATAAAAGATGTTTATGGTTTATTAAAACAAAATGATGTTGTTTTTCCTGTATTACATGGTTTATATGGGGAAGATGGTACAATTCAGGGATTATTTGAATTAGCAGGTATTCCTTATGTAGGATGTAGAGTTATGGCAGCAAGTGTATCTATGGATAAAATCTATACTAAGAAGATATTAGATACTGTAGGTATTCCTCAAGTCAAATCTTTATATGTTAAGAAAAGATATGATGATAAGTTAGTAGTAGTAGATCATCAATTCAATGAATATGAAGATATTGAAAATATCGTTGAAGAAAAATTAGGTTTACCAGTGTTTATTAAAGCTTCTCGTTCAGGTTCTTCAGTAGGATGTTATAGATGTAATACTAAAGAAGAATTAATGACTAAATTAACTGAGGCTGCTAAGTATGATAGACATGTTGTAGTTGAAGAATGTATTGATTGTATAGAGTTAGAAACTGCAGTGTTAGGTAATGATGACCCTATTGTATCTAGAGTAGGACAAATCATGCCTCATGGTGAATTCTATACTTTTGAATCTAAATATGAGGATGCAGAAAGTAAAACATGTATTCCAGCTAAAGTAGATGAAGATATTCAAGAAAAGATTAGAGGATATGCATTAAAAGTATTTAAAGCAGTAGATGGACATGGATTATCTCGTGTAGATTTCTTCTTAGACAAGAAGACAGGTAATGTTTATTTAAATGAAATTAATACTATGCCAGGATTTACTAAAATTTCTATGTATCCACAATTAATGGCGGATGCAGGTATATCTTATAGTGATTTAATTGATAGATTAATTGAATTAGCGTTTGAGAAATAAAAATCAAAATAGTTTTAAGATTATGTAAAGGTAATATTTATTGAATAATATTACCTTTTTTTTATGCAATCTTTATACTTAACATTATTTTTACATTAAATTTACGTTTTATGGTCTTTTTGTCTAAAGGTTATTTGATAAACTAATGGCGAAAAGGGAGGTAGTCATTGTGGAGATTCGTTTAACGAATATCACTAAGGCATTTGGTGAAAGAAAGGTTATTAATAATGTTAGTCTCAAAATTGAAAGTGGTAGTTTTACTACATTATTAGGACCTTCCGGTTGTGGAAAAACAACTTTATTACGAATGATTTCAGGATTAGAAACACCAGATACTGGTGAAATTTATTTTGGTGATCAATGCGTATTTTCTTCAGAAAAAGGCATAAATGTACCACCAGAAAAAAGAAAATTAGGATTTGTTTTTCAGGATTTTGCTTTATGGCCACATTTAACTGTATATGAAAATGTTGCCTTTGGATTACGTGCTGCAAAAAGAACAGAAGATTTAGATAAAAAAGTTAAAGATGCATTACATGCAGTACAACTAGATGATTTTGGTAAAAGATATCCTCATCAATTATCAGGAGGACAACAGCAACGTGTTGCTTTTGCGAGAGCCATTGTTATTGAACCTGAATGTATTTTATTTGATGAACCATTATCAGCTTTAGATGCATTATTAAGAGAAGAAATGCGTACAGAATTAAAATCATTGATGACGAAGTTTAATATTACGGCTGTATTTGTTACTCATGATCAGATTGAAGCTATGAGTATGAGCGATAAGATAGCAGTTTTACACCAAGGGGTAGTTGATCAATATGAAGGACCCGTAGAAGTCTATGAAAGACCTTCTACTGAATTTGTTGCGAAATTTGTCGGATCATCTAACTGGATTGATGAACATCATATGTTTAGACCTGAAAAAGCACACTTAGTTAAAAGTGAAGGGGATATTCATTTTGATACAGAGGTATTAGATGTACAGTTTTTAGGAAATTCTTATCAAGGAAGATTGAAATATAAAGATTATATCTGGTCTTTCTTAACACTAGAAAAATTACAGAGTGGTGAAAAGATTTCCTTATTTTTAAATATAAACAATATAGTAGAATTATAGGAGGAAACAATATGAAAAAAATTATGTCATTATTATTATCATTTACGCTTTGTTTAGGATTAACAGGGTGTGGATCTTCTCATAGTACAGAAGATAATGGTAAATTAACAGTATATATGCCTTCTCCAGCTGGATTGGCAGATAATTTAGTTGCTGGATTTGAAGCTGCTACAGGTGTAGATGTAGAAGTTTTCCAAGGAACAACAGGTGAAATTCTAGCTAGGTTAGAAGCTGAAGAAGCTAATCCTGTTGCAGATGTTGTTATTTTAGCGTCTTGGTCTGATGGTCTTTCAATGAAAGCTGATGACAAGATTATGAGTTATACACCAGAAAACGCTGATAAAGTTGTTGAAGGATGGATTGATGAAGATAATACTTTATTTGGCTATAGTGCTTCTGCAGTAGGTGTTATTTACAATACAACTGTTATTTCTGAATTAAACGCTAATTGGGATGAATTAGCTACTTCTAAGTATAAAGATTTATTAGCTATTCCTGATCCGGAAAAATCTGGTTCTTGCAAAGATTTTGTAGCAGGATATGTTAATGCTTATGGTTGGGATACTTTTGAATCTATGGCTAATAATGGATTACTAAATGGTGGAGCTAATAAAGCTGCTTTAGAATCAGTAACTACTGGTGAAATTGGTGCTTTAATTGCTGGTGTGGATTATAATGCTTATTCTTCAATTGCTAATGGAGAACCACTAGCTATCTATTATCCAGCAGGTGGTACAGTAGTTAATCCTAGACCTGCAATGATTATGAACACTGCTCCTAATGTTGATAATGCAAAGGCATTTATAGATTATTTATTCACTGATGAAGCTCAACAAATGGTTGCAGATACTTATTTATTACCAGGACGTATTGATGTGACTTGTGATAATCGTACTAACTTAAATGATATTCCACAAATTGATTGTGATTGGGATAAGATGGTTGATACTTCAGCTGATATAGCTGAAAAAGTCATTGAGTTAACTAGTAAATAATAGGTGATATTTATGAAAAAAATGGGAATGGAAAAAAAGAATATGCCATTAGTTATCTTGGCTATTATCCTTCTTTTTTTAATCGTTTGCCCTTTAATGATGATATTTGCCAAAGCGGTCATTGTTGATGGCCGCTTTGACTTAGTGTCAGTTTGGCGAACTTTGATTGAAAGTGAAAATGCTCAGATGATAGGTAATTCATTGGTGTTAGGAGTATTAGTTGTAATTGTATCTTCGATTATTGCTTTACCATTAGCATATTTGTTTTCTAGAACAAAATTTGCTAAATATCGTTTTTTTGATATTATTTTTATGATTCCGTTTATGACTCCACCATATATAGCATCTATGGGATGGATCTTGTTCATGCAAAAGAACGGATTATTACAACAAATATTTCCTTCACTTCAAGGAACAGAAAATTATTTCTTTACTTTAGCTGGTTTAGTCATTGTTATGAGCTTTCATGTTTTTCCTTTTATGTTAACAATGATGAAAAATGCGATGTTGAATATTCCTTCTAGTTTGGATGAATCGGCGGCTGTATTTGGTGCTGCTTTTACGAAAAGATTACGTAAGATTTTTATGCCTCTATTAACAGGTAATTATGCAATTGGTGCTTTATTATTATTTGTAAAAACTATAGCTGAATATGGTACTCCTTCTACTTTAGGTAAACGTATTGGTTTTGATGTATTTACTACTGAGATTCATCGTTATGCTACTGTAGCTCCAATTGATTTTGGTAAATCTGCTACTCTAGCAAGTGCCTTAGTAGGAATTTGTTTATTAATGTGGATGGTTCAAAACTATATTACTAATAGAAAAAGTTATAATTTAGTAAGTGGTAAAGGGACTAAGGTAATTTTAATAAAAATGAATTTATCTGTTACTATTTTCAGCTGGTTATATATTATTGCTGTTTTAGTATTATCAATTGGTGTTCCTTATTTTTCTGTTATTAGTACTTCTCTTATTAAGTTAAGAGGATTTGGTTTGCAGGCAGGAAATTTTACATTGCAGCATTATGTGGATTTATTTGCAGCTAATTCTAAAGGTTTAAGTGCATTACAGAATAGTTTGTTTTTGGCTGTTGTTTCTGCAACTATTTGCGCTCTTTTAGGAACTTTAATAGTTATTGCTATTCGTCATTCTAAATCTAAAGCTAAGAAGATTGTTGAAGCTATTGCTTTACTTCCAGAAATGATTCCTAGTATTGTACTAATTATTGGGATTATGTTGTTTTATAATCAAATTTATAATGTTTTTCCTTTATATAATACTATTGGTATTTTAGTAGTAGCTTATGTAGCATTGTTTTTGCCTTATACTATTCAATATGTAACATCAGCATTTACTCAAATATCAGATAGTTTGATGGCAGCAGGTAAGGTTTTTGGTGGAAGTCCTTTCTATATTTTTAGACGTATTACTTTACCATTAATTATGAAAGGTGTATTAACTGGTTGGATGATGACTTTTATTATTGCTTTTCGTGAATTAGTAACTGCTAGTTTAATTGCTCCACCTAATGTATTAGTTGTATCAACATATATCATTCGTGAATTTGAGCAGGGTTCAGTATCAGTTGGTATGGCTATGGCTGTTTTATGTGTATTATTTACGACAACAGCTTTATTAATTCTTAATAGATTTATTGAAAACCAAAAAGGATAGGATATGATGAAATTAAAAATAGCAGGTGGTTGTGGTGAACATGGAAGAAATTGCTTTTATGTAGAATTGGATGATTATGCTTTTCTGGTTGATTGTGGTATTATGGCAGATGAGAAAGATGGTGGTTATCCCTATTTATCACAAGATGAAATTAAAAATATTCGTTATATCTTTTTAACACATTCTCACTTAGATCATGTGGGAGCATTGCCGTGGCTTATATCAAATGGTTTCAAAGGAAGTGTTATTGCTTCTAAGGAAACTATAAAACAGTTATCTTTCCATCTTGAAAGCACAATCTCTTTAGAAGAATTAGAATCATTGGCTGACTTAAAAGTGGAATATGGTAGAAGTGGTCATTGTATTGGTAGTGTCTGGTATTTGTTTGAATATAAGAATAAGAAAATATTCTTTTCTGGTGATTATAGTGAAGATACATTGTGTTTTAGAGTAGATAAGATAAGAGATATTTCTGCTGATATTGCTGTTTTAGATAGTGCATATGGGTATGATGAAAATGATTATCAGTATTATTATCACAATATTGTAGTAAAAACAAATGAATTATTAAAGAAATGTTCTACATTATTGTTTCCTATTCCTAAATATGGTAGAGGAATAGAATTATATGCTTTGTTGAAAAAGGAAATACCTGGGTTAAAATATGCAGGGGATCAACATTTTGTTGATCAGTTATCATTGATTGAAGATGATATGTTCTGGTTAAAAGAAGAAAGTAAAGAATATTTGTCGAAGGTGAATTTATATCAAGAAGAGGTAAAGGCAAATATCGTTTTTGTCAGCAATCCTCAATTAAAAACAGTAGAAACTCAAAGAATTGCTGGTGAAATTATGAAAAATAATTTTGCTTTAATGACTGGAACAGTAGAGAAAGATACGATGAGTTATGAACTTTTAAATCAAGGAAAGATGATAATGTGTCGTTATCCTGTTCATTTAAGTTATAGACAATTTTGTAATCTTATATCATTGAATAGTTTCAAGAAGGTTATTGCATATCATAGTCCTCAGATAAAACCTGAATGTATAGAATATATAGTATAATAAAAGTTTTTGTTTGTTTAAATTTTATGAAAATCTTGATTTGATTGATAAAGGTTATCTATAATATATATATAAATATTTGAAAAGAGGAGATAAGCTATGGTATTAGATAAAATAAAGGGGAAACTAATTGTTTCTTGTCAAGCTCTACCTGATGAACCTTTACATTCAAGCTTTATCATGGGACGTATGGCTATTGCTGCTAAAGCAGGTGGTGCTGCAGGGATTAGGGCTCAGTCTGTTGTTGATATTAATGAAATTATGAGTGTGTGTGATTTGCCAGTAATCGGGATTATTAAACGTAATTATGATGATAGTGAGATTTATATTACACCTACTCATAAAGAAATAGAAGAATTATTAACAACTTCTTGTCAGATAATTGCTTTAGATGCAACTGATAGAAAAAGACCTGCTGATGAAAAATGCGAAGATTTAGTAAAGATGATACATAATGCTGGACGACTAGCTATGGCAGATTGTTCAACATATGAAGAATGTGTTAAAGCTCAAGAAATAGGCTTTGATATTGTTTCTACAACTTTATGTGGTTATACTTCATATTCTAAAATTATTGATGGTCCGAATTTTGAACTTCTTAAAAAGTGTGTAGATACATTAAATGTACCAGTTATTGCTGAAGGAAAGATTAATACACCAGAGGATTTAAGAAGAGTATTTGATGAATGTGGTGCATTCAGTGCGGTTGTAGGAGGAGCTATCACTCGTCCACAACAGATTACTGAACGTTTTGTAAGTGTTTTGAATAAATAGTAATTCTAAGAATAGTATCATATAAAAGCAGAAGAGAAAACTTCTGCTTTTATTAGTGTGCCGGGTATGGCATGAATTCACAGGTATTTACCGCCAAGTGTAGTGAACCACAAGCCGTTGACAGTGATGTCATGGGTGAAGGAAGTGATGTAGCGATTCTTTTGAGCGTACGAACAGAAACCTGATGAAACTAAATAAAGCGTGTAAATGTAAATTTAGTGAAGAAGATATCTATAAATGTGCAAATTCAAGATTAGGGTGGTACAGAAGAAGTGGATTAAATGTAGTCAATTTTGTGTTATCACCAAAAGTTCTAGCCATAGAAAAAGGAGAAAGACCTGGATTGGTCAATCCCCTTGAATACTATCTTAAGAGTTTGTTATTCGATATAAATGTAGAGCCGTATACGAGACCCGTACGTACGGTTCAATGAGAGGAACGAAAATAATTATAAAATTATTTTCTCTCTACTCTATTGCATATTCATAAATTTCATGTTCTATTATCGTTTGATTTTTTATGAAATATAAGATATAAGACTTTTAGAAGTGATATCAAGTAATAAAAAAACAAACATATTATTTAGAAAAACTTATTAATATAGCTTTGTTTTTTAGATTTAATAGAAAATAGTATTTAAAAAAATTACAAAAAAAGTGTAAATTGGTTGACTTATTTTGTAAGAAAGAGTATCATAGTAAGTAACAACCCTATATTAAATACTTTGATAGGAAATAGTAGATTATGAGTCTTGCATAGAGAGGTTCTGGGTGGTGTAAAGAACCGAAGGTGATTAGTTGAACTCGTCCTTGAGTGGAGCACTGAAATAATAGTAAGCTGCTACGGAACTTGCAACCGTTATCCTGCTAGAGTATGTACTTATTTATAAGCGTACTTGATAAGGTTATTATCGTGAGATAATAATAAATATGAGGTGGAACCACGAAGTCTTTACTCTCGTCCTCTAGTTATGCATTAATGCGTACAGGGATGGGAGTTTTTTTATTAGGTTGGAAAGGAGAATAAAGATGAACTATAAAAAGTATAAGAGATTTGAAACTATTAAATTAAAAGATCGTACATGGCCTGATAATGAAATTACTAAAGCGCCAACTTGGTGTTCAGTTGATTTACGTGATGGTAATCAAGCTTTAATTACACCAATGAAAATAGAAGAAAAAGTGGAGATGTTTCAATTATTAGTTGATTTAGGATTCAAAGAAATTGAAGTTGGGTTCCCTTCTTCTTCACAAATAGAATATGATTTCTTAAGAATCCTTATTGATGAACATTTAATTCCAGATGATGTTACAGTACAGGTATTAACACAAGCAAGAGAACATTTAATCAGAAGAACTTTTGAATCATTAAAAGGATTAGATAAAGCTATCGTGCATGTTTATAACTCTACATCAGTGTTACAAAGAGATGTTGTATTCCATAAAGAAAAAGATGAAATTAAACAAATTGCGATTGATGGAGTTAAATTAGTTAAAGAATTATCTCAAGAATTTGATGGTAAAGTTATTCTTGAGTATTCTCCAGAAAGTTTTACAGGTACTGAAGTTGATTATGCTTTAGAAGTATGTGAAGCTGTATTAGATGAATGGGGAGCTAGTAAAGAAAATCCGGTTATTATTAATTTACCGTCTACTGTAGAAATGGATACTCCAAATGTATATGCTGATCAGATTGAATGGATGTGTAGAAACTTTACTGATAGAGAAAGAGTTATTGTTTCATTACATCCTCATAATGATAGAGGTTGTGGTGTTGCAACTACTGAACTTGGTTTATTAGCTGGTGCAGACAGAGTTGAAGGAACTTTATTTGGTAATGGTGAAAGAACGGGGAATGTAGATGTTATTACAGTTGCATTAAATATGTTTACTCATGGTGTTGATCCAAAACTTGAATTAGCACAAATTAATGATATTAAACATGTATATGAAAAATGTACAAAGATGGATGTACCACCTAGACATCCTTATGCAGGTCAATTAGTATTTACTGCTTTCTCTGGTAGTCATCAGGATGCTATTAATAAAGGTATGTATGAATATAAAACAAGAAATACTGGAATTTGGGAAGTTCCTTACTTACCAATTGATCCTGCTGATTTAAATAGACAATATGAACCAATTGTAAGAATTAATTCTCAATCTGGTAAAGGTGGAGTTGCCTTTGTTATGGAAAATGTATTTGGATATCATTTACCAAAAGCATTACAGGCTGATTTTGCTAAATGTATTCAAAATATTAGTGAAAATGAAGGAGAAGTTTCTCCAGAAAGAATCTTTGATACTTTCAATAAAGAATATATTGATAATGAAGAACCATTTAAGTTTATTAAACAAAGATTAGTAGATTTAAGTGAAGATGATAGTACTGAATATGATAGAATGGTTGAATTGACTATTGAAGATCATGGTGAAGTGAAAACGATTATTGGTTATGGTAATGGTCCTATTGATGCGGTTAAGAATGCATTAAATTCTAATGATTTCATTTATACTCATTTATTAGATTATAGTGAACATGCTTTAACTTCTGGGTCTTCTTCTAAAGCTGCTGCTTATGTGCAGTTAAGAGTGAAAGGTAGTTCTATTCAAGAATTTGGTGTAGGAATACATGCAAATATTACAAATGCAACTATAAAAGCAATTGTTTCAGCAATGAATAGAATTCATAAACGTATAAAGAAATAGAGGTGACATAATGAGAATTGTTTTATCAATTTTAGTTTCAAATAGTTCTGGGGTATTGAACCGTGTAAGTGGTTTGTTCTCTAGAAGAGGTTATAACATTGATAGTTTAACTGTTGGGCCAACAGAAGATGAAGGGATTTCTAGAATTACCGTTGTAGCTCAAGGTGATCAGCTTGTATTAGAACAGATAAGTAAACAAGTTAGAAAACTTGAGGATGTTAGAGAGGTATTTGTGTTACCTACAGGTTCATCTGTTTATCGTGAGTTAGTGTTGATTAAAGTACAGGCAGATGCTACTGAAAGAGCGGATCTAGTTTCTATTGTAGATATATTTAGAGCTAGAATCGTAGATGTTGCTCCTAATTCTATTGTTATAGAAATGACAGGAGATGAGCCAAAAGTCAATGGACTTTTAGCAATGTTAGATGGTTTCAATATTATCGAGATTGTTCGTACTGGTTTAGCTGGTATTTCAAGAGGTCTTGATAGTGTGAATAAAAAAGATGACAATTAATGGAGGGTATGAAAAATGTCAAAAATTTATTATGAATCAGATTGTAACTTATCTTTATTAGATGGTAAAACTGTCGCTATTATTGGGTATGGTTCTCAAGGTCATGCTCATGCATTAAACTTAAAAGAATCAGGAGTTAATGTTATTATTGGTTTATATGAAGGGTCTAAATCTTGGGCTAAAGCTGAAGCTCAAGGATTTGAAGTATTTACTTCTGAAGAAGCTGCTAAAAAAGCTGATATCATTATGATCTTAATTAATGATGAATTACAAGCTAAATTATATAAAGAAAAAATTGAACCTAACTTAGAAGAAGGAAACATGTTAATGTTCGCTCATGGTTTCAATATTCATTTCAATCAAATCATTCCACCAAAGAATGTAGATGTTACTATGATTGCTCCTAAAGGACCTGGTCATACAGTAAGAAGTGAATATCAAGTAGGTAAAGGTGTTCCTTGCTTAGTAGCAGTTGAACAAGATGCTACAGGTAAAGCATTAGATTTAGCATTAGCTTATGCTGCAGGTATTGGTGGAGCTAGAGCTGGTGTATTAGAAACTACATTTAGAACTGAAACTGAAACTGATTTATTTGGTGAACAAGCAGTATTATGTGGTGGGGTTTGTGCTTTAATGCAAGCTGGTTTTGAAACATTAGTAGAAGCTGGATATGATCCTGTAAATGCTTATTTTGAATGTGTTCATGAAATGAAATTAATCGTAGACTTAATTTATCAATCAGGATTTGCTGGTATGAGATATTCTATTTCAAATACTGCTGAATATGGTGATTATATTACTGGACCAAAGATTATTACTGAAGATACTAAGAAAGCTATGAAGAAAATCTTAAGTGATATCCAAGATGGTACTTTCGCTAAAGATTTCTTATTAGATATGTCACCAGCTGGTGGTCAAGCTCATTTCAAAGCTATGAGAAAATTAGCTGCTGAACATCAAGTAGAAAAAGTTGGAGCAGATATTAGAAAATTATATAGCTGGTCTGATGAAGATAAATTAATTAATAACTAATATAGAGACGCACTTTGTGCGTTTCTATAAGTCAATAAGGTTGATTTATAAAAATGCATAAAGGTAAGAGGAGGAATATAATTATGGCAATGACAATGACACAAAAGATTTTAGCTGATCATGCTGGATTAGAGGAAGTAGTAGCTGGTCAGTTAATTGAAGCTAAATTAGATGTTGTAATGGCAAATGATATTACAGGACCTATGGCTTTACCTATTTTTAGACAAATGGCTGATAAGGTATTTGATAAGGATAAAGTTGTATTAGTTCCTGATCATTTTACACCTAATAAAGATATTAAATCTGCTCAAAATGCAAGAGATATTCAGGATTTTTCTAGAGAACAAGGTTTAACTCATCACATGGTTCAAGGTAAATGTGGAGTTGAACATGCAATTTTACCAGAAAGAGGTATTGTAACTGCTGGAGAATGTATTATTGGTGCTGATTCTCATACTTGTTCTTATGGTGCTTTAGGTGCTTTTGGAACAGGTGTTGGAACTACTGATATTGCAACTGGTATGGCTACTGGTGAATTATGGTTTAAGGTTCCTAGTGCTATTAAGTTTGTATTAAAGAATAAACCTAATGAATATGTAAGTGGTAAAGATATTATTTTACATATTATTGGTCAAATTGGTGTTGATGGTGCTTTATATAAATCTATGGAATTTGTTGGTGATGGTATTCAATACTTAACAATGGATGATAGATTTACTATTTGTAATATGGCTATTGAAGCTGGTGCTAAGAATGGTATTTTCCCAGTGGATGATCAGACTTTAGCCTATATTAATGAGCATTCTACTAAACCATATAAAGTTTATGAAGCTGACGAAGATGCTGTATATGATGAAGTGATTGAAATTGATTTATCTAAAGTAAGACCTACTGTTGCTTTCCCTCATTTACCTGGTAATGCTCATACTATTGATGAGATTGAAGCAATGGATAAGATATATATTGATCAGGTTGTTATTGGATCTTGTACAAATGGTAGAATTACTGATTTAAGAAAAGCTGCTGCTATTTTAAAAGGAAAAACAGTACATCCGGAAGTGAGAGTTATGGTTATTCCTGCAACTCAGAAGATATTCTTACAATGTATTCATGAAGGTCTTGCTGAGATATTTGTAGAAGCAGGTTGTGCATTTAATACTCCAAGCTGTGGTGCTTGTATGGGTGGTCATATGGGTGTTATGTGTAAAGGTGAAAAATGTGTTTCTACATCAAATCGTAATTTCGTAGGAAGAATGGGAGATGTAGAATCATTGATTTATTTGGCTTCACCTGAAGTTGCAGCTGCTAGTGCTTTAAAGGGATATATTGCGAATCCTGAAAAGATAGGAGGAGAAGAATAATGAAGGCTAATGGTAAAGTTTTAAAATATGGAGATAATGTTGATACTGATGTTATTATTCCTGCTAGATATTTAAATTCATTTGATGCAAAAGAACTTGCAAGTCACGCAATGGTGGATATTGATCCTACTTTCGTAGAAAGATTAAATCCTGGTGATATCATGGTAGCTGAAAAGAATTTTGGTTGTGGTTCTTCAAGAGAACATGCTCCTTTAGCTTTAAAGACTGCTGGAGTAAGTTGTGTTATTGCTAAGAGTTTTGCGAGAATTTTTTATCGTAATTCTATTAATATTGGTTTTCCTATCTTAGAATGTGCTGAAGCAGTTGATGGTATTGGTGAAGGAGATCATGTAGAAATTGATTTTGATAGTGGTAAGATTTATAATCTTACTAAAAATACTGAATTCCAAGCTCAACCATTCCCTGAATTTTTGCAGAAAATGATTGAAGCTAATGGTTTAGTCAATTATGTGAATTCTAAGAAAGGAGAATAATAATGGAAAAGAATATTACTGTTATTAAAGGTGATGGTATTGGACCTGAAATTGTAGATGAAGCAATTAAAGTGTTAAATGCAGTAGCTGATAAATATAATCATAAATTTGATTATACTGATATTTTGATGGGAGGAGCTTCTATTGATGTACATGGTGTTCCTTTGACTGATGAAGCTATTGAAATAGCAAAGAAGGCTGATGCTGTTTTATTAGGTTCTATTGGTGGCGATACAACGACTTCTCCTTGGTATAAATTAGAACCTTCTTTAAGACCAGAAGCTGGTTTATTGAAGATTAGAAAAGCTTTGAATTTATTTGCAAACTTAAGACCTGCTTATTTATATGATGAATTAAAAGGTGCTTGTCCTTTAAAAGAGGAAATCGTTGTAGGTGGGTTTGATATGATGATCATGAGAGAGTTGACTGGTGGATTATACTTTGGTGAAAGAGAAACTAAAGAAATTGATGGTCAGTTAGTAGCTCATGATAATCTGGAATATAGTGAAAGTGAAATTAGAAGAATTGCAATTCGTGGTTTTGATATTGCAATGAAGAGAAATAAAAAAGTAACTAGTGTTGATAAGGCAAATGTTTTAGATTCATCTCGTTTATGGCGTAAAGTTGTAAATGAAGTTGCGAAAGATTATCCTGAAGTTACTGTTGAACATATGTTAGTTGATAACTGCGCAATGCAGTTAGTTAAGAATCCTAGACAGTTTGATGTTATTTTAACTGAAAATATGTTTGGTGATATTTTATCTGATGAGGCAAGTATGGTTACCGGTTCTATTGGTATGTTATCTAGTGCATCTTTAAGAGATGATAAGTTTGGTATGTATGAACCATCTCATGGTAGTGCACCTGATATTGCTGGTAAGAACATTGCCAATCCGATTGCTACTATTTTATCGGCTGCAATGATGTTACGTTATTCTTTTGATATGGATAATGAAGCTAAGGCAGTTGAAGATGCTATTGAAAAAGTGTTAGAGGCGGGATATCGTACTGTTGATATTATGTCTGATGGTAAAGTTCAAGTTAGCTGTTCAAAAATGGGTGACTTGATTTGTGAATACTTATAAGAGGAGGGTAAACAGATGAAGAGTGATAATGTAAAAAAGGGGATTGAAAGAGCTCCTCATAGATCTTTATTTAATGCATTAGGATTAACTGAAGAAGAATTAGATAGACCATTAATTGGGGTTGTTAATTCTTATAATGAAATTGTTCCTGGTCATATGAATCTTGATAAGATTACTGAAGCAGTTAAGAAAGGTATTTATTTAGCTGGTGGTACACCAATTGAAGTACCTGCAATTGCCGTATGTGATGGTATTGCTATGAATCATACTGGGATGAAATATTCTTTAGTAACTAGAGAATTGATTTGTGATAGTACTGAATGTTTAGCAAATGCTCATCAGTTTGATGGTTTAGTTATGATTCCAAATTGTGATAAGAATGTTCCTGGTTTACTAATGGCTGCTGCTAGATTAAATATTCCTTCTATTTTTGTTAGTGGGGGGCCTATGTTAGCTGGTAGAAGATTAGATGGAAAACAAACTTGTTTATCTTCTTTATTTGAAGCAGTTGGTCAATTTAATGCTGGTAAGATGACTGAAGAAAAATTAAGAGAATTTGAAGAAAAAGCTTGTCCTACATGTGGATCATGTTCAGGTATGTATACTGCTAACTCTATGAATTGTTTAACTGAAGCAATTGGTATGGGATTAAAAGGTAATGGTACTATTCCTGCTGTATATAGTGAAAGAATTAGATTAGCTAAACATGCTGGTATGAAGATTATGGAATTAGTTGAAAAAGATATTAAACCTAGAGATATTATGACTGAAAAAGCTTTCTTAAATGCTTTAACTGTGGATATGGCTTTAGGATGTTCTACTAACTCTATGTTACATTTACCTGCTATTGCATATGAAGCTGGTGTTGATTTAGATTTAGAGATTGCTAATGAAATTAGTAAGAAGACTCCTAACTTATGTCATTTAGCTCCTGCTGGTGATACATTTATGGAAGATTTAAATGAAGCTGGTGGTGTTTATGCTGTTATGAATGAGTTAGACAAATTAGGTATTTTACATACTGATGTTATAACTTGTACTACAAAAACATTAAAAGAAAACATTGAAGGATGTATCAATTTAGATACTAATATTATTAGACCAGTTGAAAATCCTTATAGTAAAACTGGTGGTATTGCAGTGTTAAAAGGTAATTTAGCACCTGATAGCTGTGTTGTTAAACAAAGTGCTGTTGCTAAAGAAATGATGAAACATACAGGACCTGCAAGAGTTTATGATAGTGAAGAAGAAGCAATTGCTGCAATTAGAGCTGGTAAGATTGTTGCTGGTGATGTTGTTGTCATTAGATATGAAGGTCCTAAAGGTGGACCAGGTATGAGAGAAATGTTATCTCCTACAAGTGAAATTGCTGGTATGGGATTAGATAAAGAAGTTGCTTTAATTACGGATGGACGTTTCTCTGGAGCTACAAGAGGTGCTTCTATTGGACATGTTTCTCCTGAAGCTGCACTTGGTGGTCCAATTGCTTTTGTAAAAGATGGAGATTTGATTGAAATTGATATTCCTAATCATTCTATAAATGTGTTAGTTGATGAAAAGGAATTTGAAGAAAGAAAGAAGAATTTTGTACCTAAAGTTAATGAAGTGAAAGGATATTTAAAGAAATATGCTTCTATGGTTACTTCTGCCAATACAGGTGCAGTATTAAAAGTTAAGTAGGGAGGAATGCGAATGAAAATGAAGGGATCTGACATTGTTCTTGAATGTTTACTTGAGCAAGGTGTAAATACAGTGTTTGGGTATCCAGGAGGTACAATTTTAGAGGTCTATGATAGTTTATATAAATATCAGGACAAAATTACTCATATTTTAACTTCACATGAACAAGGAGCTTCTCATGCTGCTGATGGTTATGCTAGAGCAAGTGGTAAAGTTGGAGTTTGTATGGCTACAAGTGGTCCTGGGGCAACTAACTTAGTTACTGGTATTGCAACTGCTTATATGGATTCTATTCCTTTGGTTGCGATTACTGCTAATCAGGCTGTATCTTTACTTGGTAAAGATAGTTTTCAGGAAATTGATATTACTGGTGTGACTATGCCAATTACTAAACATAATTTTATTGTTAAAAGAATTGAGGATTTAGCTCCTACTATTCGTAAAGCTTTCCAAATTGCTAAAGAAGGTAGACCTGGACCAGTATTAGTTGATATTACTAAGGATGTAACTCAAGCTTATTGTGAGTATACAAGACATTGTCCTGAGGTTATTGAAAAGCGTAATTATACATATCCTACATCTTCTATTAAGGAAGCTATTGAAATGATTGAAGCTAGTGAAAGACCATTTGTTTTTGTTGGTGGTGGTGTGATTGCTAGTGATGCTAGTAAAGAGTTAAAAGAATTTGTAGAAAAGATTGATGCTCCTGTTGCTGATTCTTTAATGGGAAAAGGTGCATTTGATGGTACTAATCCTAGATATACTGGAATGTTAGGTATGCATGGTACAAAAGCAAGTAACTTAGGAGTTTCTAAATGTGATTTATTGATTACTATTGGAGCTCGTTTTAGCGACCGTGTAACTGGTAATACAAAAGAATTTGCTAAAGATGCAAAGATTATTCATATTGATGTTGATGAAGCTGAAATTAATAAGAATATTGTTGTTGATTTGGGTATTGTTGGTGATGCTAAGAGTGTGTTAAATGCTTTAAATTTATTAGTGAAACAACAAAATCATCCTCAATGGTTAAAAGAAATTAGACAATTAAAAGATCAATATCCATTATCATATAATACTAATGTTTTAACTGGACCTTATGTTATGGAACAAATTGATTTGTTAACTGATAGTGAAGCTATTATTACTACTGAAGTAGGTCAGAATCAGATGTGGGCAGCTCAGTATTATCATTATAAGCATCCTAGACAATTAATCTCTAGTGGTGGTTTAGGAACTATGGGGTATGGTTTAGGTGCAAGTATGGGAGCTAAAATGGCTAAGCCTGAACAAACTGTATTTAATATTGCTGGTGATGGATGTTTTAGAATGAATCTAAATGAATTAGCTACAGCATCTCGTTATAATATTCCTATCATTCAAGTTGTATTAAATAATCATGTATTAGGAATGGTTAGACAATGGCAAACATTATTTTATGATAAACGTTATTCTGCAACAGTTTTAAATGATGGTGTAGATTTTATTAAAGTTGCTGAAGGTTTAGGATGTAAAGCAATAAGGGTTACAACTAAAGAAGAAGTTGTTCCTGCTTTAAATGCTGCTATGGAACATAATGGACCTGTTGTTATTGAATGTATTATTCAAGAAGATGATAAGGTGTTCCCAATGGTTGCTCCTGGTAAAGCTATTTCTACTGTATTTGATGAAAAAGATGTTGAGAAGTAAGAGGTTTGATTACCTCTTTTTCTTTTTTTGTGTTAAAATGATAAATACGAGGTGTTGTTATGCTAGCAAAAGAGAGACATGATCAGATTATTGCTAAATTGAATTTAGAGGGGAATGTTAGAGTAAAAGAGTTAAGCCAGTCTTTTGGAGTTACTGAAGATTGTATTCGTAAGGATTTAACGATTTTAGAAAAAGAAGGTAAGTTAAAAAGAATTCATGGTGGAGCTACAAAGATCAGAGAGAATCTTCATTATTATCATGTGGATGAAAGAAAAAATATTGATACTCCAGAAAAGAAGATAATTGCATTAAAAGCTGTGGAATTAATAGAACCAGGAAGTATGGTTTTTCTAGATATCTCTACAATTAGTTTGGATATTGCAAAATTAATATATCAGAAAAATTTAAATATTACTGTTGTTACAAATATGATAGAGATTATGATGATCTTTACACAGGAGTGTGATACAAAATTAATCTTTATTGGTGGGCAATTGAATGAGGCCAAAGATGGATTTATTGGTAGTGCTGTTATTGATATTATTAAAAAGTATAAATTTGATTTATCTTTTTTAGGAGTAGTAGGCATAGACATTTATGATGGCAAGGTTACAACTTATGATACTAACGATGGACTCACAAAAAAAGAAATTATGAATTCTAGTAAAGAATCTTATATGTTAGTACAAAGTAGTAAATTTGATTTAGATGGTAATTATGTATATGCAGATATTTCAGATTTCACAGGTATTATTTGTGAAAAAGATTTATCATTAAATATGAATAATAAATTAAAACAATATAATTTAGAAGTGATTTAAGAATGCTGTGTCATTCTTTTTTTCTTTTGCATATAATATAATGGTGATTTCTATGAGACAATTTCTACCTATTATGCACCCTTTGACTTTTACAACGAGTGCTGTTATTATTGGTTATCTTTTGATAGATGATTTAACTATTGCTGAACAAGCAGCCTTAGGTGCTTGGTTTAATGTGGTTGGTGATGTTTTAGCTTCAGCATCTTCTTGGAGTTCTGTGATAGAAGAAAGAAGAGAAGAAATAAAAGAAAATAACGATGATAGTAATAAAGAAATAGAATTATTAAAAAAGTCTATTGCAAAGATTCAAAAAATATTAGAAGATAATAATATAAATAATAATGAGGTGAAAGATAATGAAAAAACTTAACTGGGGGATTTTAGGAACAGGTTGGATTGCAACTGAGATGGGTGAAGCTTTAAATAGAGTTAATGGTGAAATCTATGCAGTATGTGATGTGACATTAGAAGCTGCTCAAAAGTATGCAGATAAGTTTGGTGTAGTGAAAGCTTATGGCAATGCTGATGATATGATTAATGATGAGAATATAGATATTATTTATATAGCTACTCCTCATAATCTTCATCATCGCTTTCTGATTCAGTCATTAAAGGCTGGTAAACATGTTTTCTGTGAAAAAGCTATTACAGTTAATGATCAACAATTGGAGGAAGCAGTTGCCATCGCCAAAGAAAAGAATCTCGTCATAAGTGATGGTGTTACATTGTTCCATATGCCATTGTTTAAGAAATTAAAGGAAATTGTTGATAGCGGAGCTATCGGAAAAGTAAAGATGGTCCAGGTTAATTTTGGCAGCTGCAAAGAATATGATGTCACAAATCGTTTCTTCTCTAAGGAATTAGCTGGAGGAGCGTTATTGGATATCGGAGTTTATGCTACAAGCTTTGCAAGATATTTTATGGCAAGCAGACCGGATACAGTATTAACGACTGCAAACTTCTTTGAAACAGGAGTAGATGAGACATCAGGAATTATACTGAGAAATCCAGAAGGAGAGATGGCAGTAATGGCTCTAACAATGAGAGCAAAACAGCCAAAGCGAGGAGTAGTAGCAGGAGAATTGGGATATATAGAAGTCAACAATTATCCAAGAGGAGATAAAGCAACAATTACATATACAGAAGATGGAAGAGTAGAGACTATTGAAGTAGGAGAGACTGCAAAGGCATTGGATTATGAAGTGCTAGATATGCAGGATTATGTTTTGAATAAGACAGGAGAAAGCAATCTAGAATATATTCGTGATGTCATGCATACATTAACAGAAATTAGAACTCAATGGGGAATGGTTTATCCTTTTGAATAGAAACTAAGAGAAATCTTAGTTTTTTTCTTTTAGAAATAATTATTGTTTGTTGAATGTAATAATGTATAGAATCCGCCAATAAAACTATAAGCATTATATCCTTCTTTTCTTAAATCCTCTACTAATTCCTTAGATGCATGGCCATAGTTACAAATGATATAAATAGGAGTTGTTTTGTTAAATCTTTTTTTATATAGATAAAACATATTATAGGGAATATTGATAGATGTTCTAATATGTTGTTTATTAAATTCATACTCATCTCGTATGTCAATAATAATAGAATTATTGTTGATTAAGTCTTTTATTTGGTTAGTATTAATTAAAAAAGAGTTGTTCATAAAATCACCTTTAATATAAGATATGAAATTAATTGAAAAGTGTGTGTGAGAATGTTATAATTTGCACATGGAGGAATGTTAAAATGAACAAGAAAACAATTAAAGATATTGAAGTTACTGGAAAAACAGTCTTAGTACGTGTTGACTTCAATGTACCAAGAAACAAAGAAACAGGAGAAATTACAAATGACAATAGAATTGTCGCTGCTTTACCTACATTAAAATATTTATTAGAAAAACAACCTAAAGCAGTTGTATTATTCTCACACTTAGGAAAAGTTAAAACTGAAGAAGACAAAGCTAAAAATAACTTAGCTGTTGTTGCTCCTAGATTAGCTGAATTATTAGGAGTTGATGTAAAATTCGTAAATTGTACAAGAGGAGAAGAACTTGAAACTGCTGTTAAAGAAGCTAATAATGGTCAAGTTATCTTAGTACAAAATACTCGTTATGAAAAAGGTGAAAGTAAAAATGATCCTGAATTAGGTGCTTATTGGGCATCTTTAGGGGATGTATTTGTTGAAGATGCATTTGGTTCAGTACATAGAGCTCATGCTTCTACTGCTGGTATCCCTGCTCATTTACCATCTGCAGCTGGTTTCTTAGTTGAAAAAGAAATTGCTTATATTGGAAAAGCTGTAAGTAATCCAGAAAGACCAATGGTTGCTATCTTAGGTGGTGCTAAAGTTTCTGATAAGATTTTAGTTATCGAAAACTTATTAAAAATTGCTGATAAAGTTATCGTTGGTGGAGGTATGTCATATACTTTTGCTGCTGCTCAAGGGCATACAATTGGAAATTCTTTAGTTGAAGAAGATAGAATTGAAATCGCTAAAGAATTAATCGCTAAAGGTGGAGATAAATTAATCTTACCTGTTGACTCTGTAGCTAATACTGCATTTGCTGCTGAAGGTGATATTAAAGTTGTTGGTGAAGATGTACCTGAAGGATACATGGGATTAGATATCGGACCTAAATCAGTTGAAAATATTAAAGCTGCTTTAGAAGGTGCTAAAACTGTAGTATGGAATGGACCTATGGGTGTATTCGAAATGGAACCATTTGCTAAAGGAACAATTGCTGTATGTGAAGCATTAGCAAATTTACCAGAAGCTAATACAATTATCGGTGGTGGAGATAGTGCTGCTGCTGTTATGCAATTAGGATATGCTGATAAAGTATCTCATATTTCTACTGGTGGTGGAGCTTCATTAGAATACATGGAAGGTAAAGTATTACCAGGTATTGCTGCTATTGATGATAAATAATATATAGGGAGATTGAGAATAATGAGAAAACCAATTATCGTAGGAAACTGGAAAATGAATAAAACAATTGCTGATACTAAAGCATTTGTTGAAGCAGTTGATCCTTATGTAACAGAATCAGCTGACTGGGGAATTGCAACTCCTTATTTAGCATTACAAACTGCTAAAGAAAACGCTAAAAAATTATTAGTTGCTGCTGAAAACTGCCATTTCAAAGACAGTGGAGCTTACACTGGTGAAGTAAGTGTTGAAATGTTAAAAGAAATTGGTGTTGAATGGGTTATCTTAGGACACTCTGAAAGAAGACAATATTTTGGTGAAACTGATGAAACAGTTAATGCTAAAATGTTACAAGTTCTTAAAAATGATTTAACTCCAATCGTATGTGTTGGTGAAACATTAGAAGAATATGAAGCTGGAACTACTAAAGATGTTGTTAAAACACAAACTGTAGCTGCATTCAAAGATGTATGTCCAAAATGTGCTAGTAGAGTAGTTATTGCTTATGAACCAGTATGGGCTATCGGTACTGGAAAAACTGCTACTAATGAAATTGCTCAAGATGTTTGTGCATATATTAGAACAGTTGTTGCTGATTTATATGATCAAGAAACTGCTGATAAAGTAAGAATCCAATATGGTGGATCAGTTAAACCTGAAGGATTAAAAACTTTATTAGAACAACCTGATATTGATGGTGCATTAGTTGGTGGAGCATCTTTACAAGTTGATTCTTATAAAGCGATGATTGATAACTTAGGATAATGAATGAAAGGATCTTCGGATCCTTTTTATTATTGTGAAAATTTATATTTCATTGAATATATAAAGTCATTTATTAAAAAAATTATGTAAATATTAATAATAATAAAAAACAATCAAAAGAGCAGATAGAGGATTTTTATTACTAAGTTTTGTAGAGTATAATGTAAGAGCAATAATAGTAAGAAAGATATTTATTTAGTGAAGCTATTTATTGATAATAACCAGTTAATCAAGGATGATAAGATAGGAGAAAATAGATTTTTCTTTTAATCATTATTTTATAGTTTATATCTCTTATAAATATAATTTGTGCTTCATTATGATTCTTATTATTGCTGCAAAAAATTTTTAGATGTGAGAATAGCTAGCAGCAGTAAATGCACCTATTAAGTTCATTGATATGTAAATTACAGAGTAAAGTATTTACGCCTATAGGAAAGAAATTTACATCAATGGACGGATAATTGTTCCGACGATATAACAGATATTAGAATAGTAAATATACTTTCTTCATTATTTTTTTTAGTTTTAGAAAGCTATTCAGCAATATTAGAAATCACATTTCCAAAGAACTTTATAAATAATGCAATGAGTTGAGTAAGAGAGATTTTGAGATGATAATAGGGTAGAATACAGTGATATTCATAATAAATGTTGATAAGAGTTTAATATGTTTATATATATTTTTGTGATTAAAATGAAAATAAGGCGAAATGTTTTTATTACCATATACACCATATTATTGTTCTAAAAAACATTGTATTTTTTTAAAAAAAAGTAGATTGAAATTTCTTAAGATGTGAACAGATGATTATATTTCTTGATCAACTGTAGTGTTATTATTTCCTATAGTGTTTATAATGTATGAAATAGATTTTTATAATGACATCTTTTTCTGTTCGATATTGAATTTATTTAATCATATTTTTGCTTTAATTTATGTATTATAATATATGAGTTTTATTAATCACTAAACATATTTTGTTGACAAATAACAATAAGTGTATTATCATCTTAATAAATAATTATCAATGTGATAATTATTTATAAGTGAGGGGATGGTTAAATGTATAAACTAGTTCAGTATGAAAAGAGCATTAATGAATCATTAGAAAGATATGGAGTCAAGTTCGGTATTTATAAAAATAATCATTTTAAGGAACAATTTTTTCCTTTTGATGTTATTCCTAGAATTATTAGTAAAGAAGAATTTGATTATCTGGAGAAAGGTTTGATTCAAAGAGTTGATGCTTTAAATGCTTTTTTGAGAGATATTTATAGTAATCAACAGATTATCAAAGATGGAGTTATACCTGAGGAATTTGTTTTTATAACAAAAGGGTATCTTCCTGAATGTAATGGGATTATTCCACCAAAAGGGGTATATAGTCATATTTCAGGAATTGACTTAGTACAGGGAAAAAATAAGGAATGGTATATTCTTGAAGATAATTTAAGAATCCCTTCTGGTGCTAGTTATCCAATGATTGCTAGGGAATTAAGTCGTAAAGCTTCGCCATTAACTTATATGAATAATGATATTGTTGATAATAGAAATTATGGAAAAATGTTGAAAGAGACTATGGATTATGTAAATTGTGGTGGAATTAATGTTATTTTAACACCTGGACGTTATAACTCAGCCTATTTTGAACATTCTTATTTGGCTGAAAAGACAGGAGCAATATTAGCAACTTATAATGAATTAGTAGTAGAAAAAAATTATTTATACTATAAAAATCATATTGGAGAAAAATTAAAAGTTGGTAGTTTATATCGTCGTATATCTGATGAATATTTAGATCCATTAACATTCTTACCTGAGTCTTTGATAGGTATTCCTAATTTAATATCAGTTTATAGAGCTGGTAATGTTGCAATTATTAATGCTCCTGGTAATGGTGTAGCGGATGATAAAGGTATATATTATTTTGTGCCTAAGATGATTGAATATTATTTACATCAAAAAGCTATTTTAAAGAATGCACCAACATACTTACCTTATTATCCAGAAGATCAGAAATATATTTTAGAAAATATTGATAAGTTAGTTATTAAAGATGTTGCAGAGGCTGGCGGATATGGTGTTATTTTCGGCAAAGATTTAAAAGGAGATAAATTAGATGAATTAATTTATCTCATTAAGACTGAACCAAGACGTTGGATAGGTCAAGAAGTGGTAGATTTTATTGATTTGGAGGTTCATGAAGAGGGGACAACAGTTATGCGAAAAGCAGATTTAAGAGCTTTTGTTTTATCTGGGGAAAAGACAAGAGTATGGGCAAGTGGTTTAACACGTTTTTCAAAAGAACCTGGTTCATTTGTTGTGAATTCATCACAAGGGGGAGGCTTTAAAGATACATGGGTGCTATCACGATAGAGAAGAGTAATAGTTTATTCTGGTTAGGACGTTATATTGAAAGAGTTTTTATTACAACTCGTTATTATAGTCAATTATTTGATGTTATGCTTGATAAAAATTCAGAAGTTTATCATGACTATTGTAAGAAATTAGATATTAATGATTTTTATTATAATGATGCTCATTTTATGATGTCGTACTTATATGATTCAGATAATATTGATTCTATTTATTCAAACTTAAGAAGAGCATATGATAATGCAGTTGTATTAAGAGATGAAATAAGTAGTGAAGTTTTATCATATATTCAAATGGGAATGAATACTTTTGCGAAAATGGAGGAAACTGAGGCTCCAATTATGTTGTTACAAGATATTATTGATGATATTTATGCTTTTTGGGGGAGTTTAGGAGATGATGCTGATGCTTGTAGCAAAGATATAATTAAATTAGGGAAATTAGCAGAAAGAGTGGACATGTATTGTCGCTTGGATTATTCTTCATCTATGATTGATAAATCGTATCATAAGTTACTTTATTGTATTAAAAGACTTTCTGAAGAGACTGATATTACAGGATTAGAAGAGTACGATACGAATATTTTGCCTGATACTTTTATCATGATGAAAAATATAGTTAATTTAACAGGTTTATTTGAGGTAGGATAAGTTGAAGATTTTAGATTTTGAATATAATTATAAGCTGGAATTTGATCAAGATATTTCTGATCAACAGTTTCAGCTTCGTTGTATTCCTAGAGATGGAACGCATCAGAAGGTTTTGGAAATAGATTATTATATACAACCTGTAGATCAAGTTACCAGATTAAAAGATGGGTTTGGTAATCCTATCTATGTAGGCAGTTCATTAAAATTACACAATTATTTTTCTTTTTCAGTTAAAGGAAAGATAAAAGTAGATTCACAACCAATTATACCCGAAGGAGATTGTTATCCAGTTTATAAGTATAATACAGAATTGACAAAATCCAGTCCAAAAATAGAAAGATTAGCAAAACAGTTTCATCATTTAAATGATGAAGATAAATGTATTGCATTAATGCATCAGGTATATAATGATATGACATATGTGCCTGGCATAACTAGCATCTATACATGTGCTGATGAAGCCTATGAATTAAAACAGGGAGTATGTCAAGATTATTCGCATATTTTGATTAGTGCACTAAGAACGACAGGGATTCCTGCAAGATATGTTGCTGGAATGATATTAGGAGAAGGATTAACTCATGCTTGGGTTGAGGCATATGCTGGGAATCATTGGTTAAGATTGGATCCAACCAATAATAAAATGGTTGATGAAGGATACATAAAACTTTCTCATGGCAGAGATTTTCATGATTGTATCATCGATAAAGGAATGTTTAATGGGAATTGTAAACAAAAACAAAAAGTAAGTGTCATTGTGAAAGAAATATAGACAATTTTAGTAGAATGTTGCTTGAAATCATTCTTTTATATTGGTATACTAGTCCCAGTTTAAAGGGGAGTAGCTTCTTCGTGTTTCGCTCGTCATCACGTTTAACAACCGGGTGAAATGGACACATTAGTGGTAAGCAAGACCTTTATCACATTTTTATAATGTGATAAGGGCCTTTTTATTGTTAGGAGGAAAGATTATGATACTAGATATTGTTTTGTTGGTTGTAGGATTTGTAATGCTGATAAAAGGTGCAGATGTTTTTGTGGAAGGAGCATCTAAAGTTGCAAGCAAATTTCATATTCCTGAAATTGTTATTGGATTAACAATTGTAGCATTTGGAACTAGTGCTCCTGAAGCAGCGGTAAGTATTGCTTCAGCTTATAAAGGAACTGCAGGTATCGCAGTGGGTAATATTATTGGAAGTAATATTTGTAATGTTTTACTTATTTTAGGTGTAGCAGGGATGATTGCTAGTTTAAAAGTAAAGAAAAATACTTTAAATATTGAAACTCCTTATGTTGTTGGGATTACTGTTTTATTATTAGCTGTGGGGTTAACTGGAAATAGCGTAGGTAGATTAGATGGTGTTATTCTATGGGTATTTTTTATTCTTTATTTAACATATTTATATTGGTTAAGTAAAAATGGAGATGAAGATGCGATTGAAGATGTAGCAGAATTAGAAAAAAGTGATACATTATTAAAGTTAATTATCATGATTGTATTAGGTATTGTCTGCGTTGTTTTTGGTAGCAATATCACTGTAGATGCTGCAAGTCATATTGCCACTTCTTTTGGAGTTAGTGATCGTATTATTGGTTTAACTATTGTAGCTATCGGAACATCTTTACCAGAATTAGTAACTTCAGTCAGTGCTTCATTAAAAGGTAAGAATGATATCGCAGTAGGAAATATTATTGGAAGTAATATTTTTAATATCTTGTTTGTATTAGGAACTGCTGCTTTAGTTTCACCAACTGCTATTCCATTTGTATCAACTTTTGTATTTGATTTTATTGTAGCTATTGCTGCTTTGATTATTTTCTTATTATTTATTGATAGAAAAAATATGAGTTTAAGAAAGATTGGCGCAGCATTGATGTTTGTATTTTATATTGCTTATATTATTTATATTTTATAAAAAATTTACACAAAAAATGAATAAAAAGGCTTACAGAAAAATGTAAGCCTTTTTATTTTTGAAAAAATTTACATCTTGCTTGTTTTTTCACATGGAATATAGTATAGTTTTCTTGTACAAAAAAATAAAAATTGGAGGACAAAAAAATGGCAGAAAAAAAAGCTGTAAAAGCTGAAGAATGGACTAATGAAAAAATTGATGCTCATGTTGATGAGTTAGTTCAAAAAGCATTAGTCGCATTAGACAAATTTGAAGAATTTGATCAAGAAGCTGTAGATTACATCGTTGCTAAATGTTCTGTTGCTGGATTAGATGCACATGGTATTTTAGCAGAAGCTGCAGTTAACGAAACAGGTAGAGGGGTTTTCGAAGACAAGGCTGTTAAAAACTTATTCGCTTGTGAATATGTTACAAGTAATTTACGTCACTTAAAAACTGTAGGGATTATTAATGAAGATCCTTTAACAGGAATTACTGAAATTGCTGAACCAGTAGGTGTTGTTTGTGGTATCGTACCAACTACTAACCCAACTTCAACAGTAATTTTCAAATCTTTAATTTCATTAAAGACAAGAAACCCAATTATCTTCTCATTCCATCCATCTGCATATGAATGTTCAGTAATGGCTGCAAAAGTTATTAGAGATGCTGCTATAGCTGCTGGTGCACCAGAAAACTGTATTCAATGGTTAGGAATGAAATCTATGTATGCAACTACTGCATTAATGAATCATCCTGGTGTTGCTACTATCTTAGCAACTGGTGGTAATGCAATGGTAGCTGCTGCTTATTCTTGTGGAAAACCTGCATTAGGGGTAGGCGCTGGTAACGTTCCTGCATATGTTGAAAAATCATGTGTATTAAAGAGAGCAGTTAATGACATCGTGTTATCTAAATCATTTGATAATGGTATGATCTGTGCTTCTGAACAAGCTGCAATCGTAGATCAAGAAATTTATAAAGAATTCAAAGAAGAAATCTCTAGATTTAAAGTATACTGGGTAAACGGTGAAGAAAAAACTAAACTTGAAAACTATATGTTCCCAGATAAGAATAAAGGTGTATTACCTGCAGTTGTTGGTAAACCAGCTACTTGGATTGCTGAACAAGCAGGAATTAAAGTACCAGCTGATACTCAAATCTTATTAGCTGAATGTAAAGAAGTTGGACCAAATGAACCATTAACTAGAGAAAAATTATCTCCAGTATTAGCTGTATTAAAAGCTAAAGATACTGCTGATGGTATTGCTAAATCAGCTGCAATGGTTGAATTTAATGGTTTAGGACACTCTGCTGCAATTCATACTCAAAACCATGATATTTCAGTAGAATTTGGTTTAAAATGTAAAGCTATCCGTGTAATCGAAAATGCTCCATCTACATTCGGTGGTATCGGTTCAGTTTATAATGCATTTATTCCTTCATTAACTTTAGGTTGTGGTTCTTATGGACATAACTCAGTTTCTAACAACGTAAGTGCTGTAAACTTATTAAATATTAAGAGAATAGGGAGACGTAATAACAATATGCAATGGGTTAAACTTCCTCCAAAAATCTATTTCGAAAGAAATTCAATTAGATATTTAAGAGATATGAAATACATGGAAAAAGCAATGATTGTTACTGACCATGGTATGTATAACTTAGGATATGTTGCTAAAATCGAAGATGCAATTAAACGTAGAAGAAATAAAGTAGATATCGAATTATACTTCGATGTTGAACCAGATCCAAGCATTGATACAGTTATGGAAGGTGTTGAATTAATGAGAAAATTCAATCCTGATGTAATTATCGCTTTAGGTGGAGGTTCTTCAATGGATGCTGCTAAAGTTATGTGGTTAATGTATGAACATCCAGAAGTTAACTTCGATGATATTAAACAAAAATTCATGGATATTAGAAAACGTGCATTCAAATTCCCTGAATTAGGTAAAAAAGCTAGATTAATCTGTATCCCAACAACTTCAGGTACAGGTTCAGAAGTAACTCCATTCGCAGTTATCACTGATAAGAAAGCTAATAAGAAATATCCATTAACTGACTATGCATTAACTCCAACAGTTGCTATCGTTGACCCAGAATTCGCTATGAGTATGCCTGGTTCAATTGCTGCTGATACTGGAATTGACGTATTAACTCATGCAGTTGAAGCTTATGTTTCTATCTTAGCTAGTGATTTCACTGATGGATGGGCAAAACAAGCTGTTAAATTAGTATTTGATTACTTAGAAAGATCAGTTAAAAATGGTAAAAATGATCCAGAAGCAAGAGAAAAAATGCATAATGCAGCAACTATCGCTGGTATGGCATTCGCTAATGCTTTCTTAGGTATGAACCACTCATTAGCTCATAAGATTGGTGGAGAATGGCATATTCCTCATGGTCGTACTAATGGTATCTTATTACCACATGTTATTAGATACAATGGTACTATTCCAACTAAATTAAATATCTGGCCAAAGATTGAAAACTATAAAGCTGATATTAAATACATGGAATTAGCTCAATTAATCGGATTAAATCCTAAGACTCCTGCTGAAGGTGTTGCTATGTTTGCTGATGCATGTGAAGAATTATGTGCTAAAGTTGGTGTAGTTTGCAACGTTAAGTCTCAAGGTATTGACAAAGCTGCTTGGGAAGAATCAGTACACAGAATTGCTATGAATGCATACGAAGATCAATGTACTCCTGCTAACCCAAGAATGCCTATGGTTAAAGATATGGAAGATATCTTAAGAACAATCTATGATTATGAAACTAAATTTCAACAAAAATAATTAATTGATTGAAAGATGTAGAGAAATCTACATCTTTTTTTCTTTACTTTATGATTGTAATTTAGTAACCTATATTAAAGGTGAAAGAAATGAAATTGGTAAAGAATATTATTTTAATCATTTCAATACTAGCTTTATCTTTTCAAATATATATGGATGTTGAACCGTCTCTTGGTTTAAGTATAGAAGGTAGAGTTATTATTGTTTTAATACAAGTTTTAGGTTTTATTAGTATTTATTGGTATTATCGTAATAAAGTAACGATAGAAAAGAGAAAAAGATATTTTAAGCTGTTAATGTGGATGCTATTTGTGATTTATCTTTTAAATCTTTTTTATTTATTGTTTCTAGATGGTGAAATGGGGAGAAATCTTCATGCAATTGAGAATATGGATATGAATTTGTTGTTTGGTGTTAACTTTGTTCCTTTGCGTACAATTAAACTTTTTGTTAAGAGTTATTATCAGGGTTATTTACCATTGTCTATTATTACGATTAATCTTATTGGCAATATTTTAGCTTTTATGCCATTAGCTATCTTTTTACAAACTTTATTTAAATCACAAAGAAAGTCTTCTGTATATTTTATAACTGCTTCTTTGTTGATTATAGGAGTGGAAATATTGCAGGTATTGACTATGAGTGGTAGTGGTGATATTGATGATTATATTTTAAATATTGTTGGAAGTATGGTTATGTATTTTATTGTGAAATTATATAGAAAGGTTAAGAAACTATGAAAAAGAAAGATTGTATTGTGATTGGCATTCTATTGATTATTTGTGCTGTGGGTTATTTCTTTTATTCTACGTTGACTCAAGGAGAGAAGGAATATGCAGTTGTATATTATCATAATGAAGAAATTGATGAAATAGACTTAAGCATAGATGATATTTATACTTATGAAGGAGATTATGGCTCTTTTTCTTTAGAAGTTAAGAATCAAGAGTATCATGCAACAAATGTAGATTGTCCTAATCATGATTGTGAGAATGTTGGTTGGGTAAAAAAAGGAAGTACTGTTTCTATCATTTGTGTACCTAATGATATTTATGTACAGCAAGTAAATATTGATACAGGCGAAGTAGATTAAAAATCTACTTTTTTGTTTGTTGAAATATTATTGATATTCACAAAAATTCTATATATCTATGATAAGATGTAATAAAGAGAGGTGGATTATATGTGGACAAGATATGAATTAAAAATAAGAGCAAAAGAAGTATTTAAAGGAGATTATTGGAATTATGTATTAGTAACTTTATTATTAGGATTATTAATGGGTAGTAGTATTTTGTCTTTAGAGATTGAGACAAATATTTATGATTATTCTACTTATTATCAATTGCATTTTTTTGGGTTGATATTATTCAAATTCACTGGAAAGATAGTTATTGTTATTTTTATTATTCTTTTATTGTTAAGAATTTTCTTTGTAAATGTAATTCAGGTTGGTGGTTGTAAGTTTTTTATTAATGGTTCATTGGAAAAAGGAAAAATTGAAGATTTATTTTTTGGGTTTCAAAAAAATTATAAGAATATCTTATATGTTCAATTTATGACTCAGTTGAAAATCTTTTTGTGGAGTTTGTTATTTATTATTCCAGGTATTATTAAAAGTTATGAATATGCTATGGTTCCCTATCTTTTAGCTGATAATTCTGATATGGATAAAGATGAAATATTGAATTTAAGTAGAAGAATGATGGAGGGAAATAAGTGGGATTTTTTTGTCTTAGAGCTTTCGTTTATTGGATGGATATTATTAGCTGTATCAACTTTTAATATCGTAGGGATATTATATGTAGATCCTTATATAGAAGCGACTCATGCGCAGTTTTATTTGAAAATAAAAAGTTTAAATAATAAAGTAATGAATGAGAATGTTATTTGATTTTTAAATGTCACTTAACTGTCACTTTAAAAGTATATAATTTAAGTGTAGGAAGGTGAATGTTATGAAAAAGATATTTTGTTTATTGTTATTTTTATTTCTTTTTGGGTGTTATAATGGTGTTCCTAAGATTAATAACAAGGATAATTTATCTTTTGAATATCAAGGATATAAGATAGATACAAATATTATTGTAAAGAGTTATCATTTTATATCAGATGATGATTATTATATTATAAAAGGTGAAACGATTGATAATCATCAGTTAGAGTTGAAGTTTAAAAAAGTGTTTAATGGTTATATAAAGGTAGTTGAAAAAGTGAATTTAAATGATTGTTCATATCAATATTGTTTTAATAGTTATATGAATGAAGTACAAATTGCTAATATGAAAAGTAGTGAATATATAGATATGAAGTATGATGTTGAAAAGATTTTTGCTTCTTGTACTTTTAAGGGCTATTTGAATATGGAATTTGATGATTATAAAGATTATCTCGATAATGATTTTTATGTTATTGAGAATGGTCAAAGAAGATGTGATATTAATAAGATGTTTTATATTCATGTAGAGAGGCTCTAGTGATAGAGCCTTTGTTTTTTTTACATAATTTAATGATAATTATAAACAAATTCAATAGTATTCTTTTCATTGAGGAGGAATTGAGTATGTTAAAGAATGCTATTTTGAGTACAAAGAAAAGTATTGGAAAAACAATATTATTGTTTATATTGATGTGTTTAATTGCTAATCTTGTTATTGCAGGATTGTCAATTAAAAGTGCAACTTCTAAATCTATGGATAGTGTAAGAAAGTCTTTAGGTAGTGATGTAACTTTATCTTATAATATGAAAAATATTATGGAGAATAGAGAACAGGGTGAGTCAATGGATTCAGTAATGAAAAATATTACTGTTGAAATGGCCGATAGCTTAAAAAACTTAAATTATGTAGAAAGTTATAATTATACTGTAAGTGTGAGTGTTTCTAGTGATGATATTGATCCTGTAAGTATGCAAGAGGAAGAAGATACTGTGACTTTTTCTAATAAAAATGGATTTGGTGGTTTTGGCGGGGGAAACATGGAAATGCCAAAATATATGGATCAGAATGATTTTACTGTTTCTGGAAATACAACAATGGCCAATTTATCAGATTTTGTTGATGAGAATTATGTATTGACTAGTGGTCGATTATTGAATGAGGATGATGAAGAAACAAAGAATTGTGTTATTGAATCTTCTTTGGCTTCAGACAATGAATTGGTAGTTGGAGATACTTTTGAAGTTATTGCTACTCATGAAGATGATGATGAGGTTACAGTAACTTTGACAGTAGTAGGTATTTATGAAATTGAAACAAGTGATGAAATGGGAAATATGATGAGCATGAGTAATCGTCAAAATCCTATGAATACAATTTATACAAGCTTAAATGTAGCTCAGACATTAAATGATAGTACAACAAATATAACTAGTGCAACTTATTATTTAGATGATCCTGACCATATCGAAGCATTCAAAGAATTAGCAGAAAGTGAAACTGATATTGATTTTGAAACTTATACATTAGATGCTAATGATCAAATTTATCAAAGAAGTATTTCTTCTTTAGAGAATATGGAATCATTTGCAACAATGTTCTTAATTGTTGTTATTGTTGCAGGTAGTGCTATTTTATGCTTGATTTTAGTATTAACTATGAGAGGGCGTTTCTATGAATTTGGTGTTATGCTTTCTTTAGGACAAAGTAAGTTAAAAATTATAGGACAACAATTATTAGAAGTAGGGTTAATTGCAACATTAGCATTTGCTGTTTCCTTAGGTACAGGAAAAATGGTTTCTAATATCGTAAGTAGTATGTTAGTTAGTACAGCAAGTCATGCTCCTACTATGGAAATAGATGGGAATGTTAAAGAAAAGACAGGAGCTGATATGCCAGGTATTGGAGAAGGGGGTAAAGGTTTTGGTAGAGACTTAATGGATCGTGCGATGACTTCTCCAGTTTCTACTGAATTGGATGTATCATTAACATCAGAAACTGTTGTACAGTTAGCTGAAATTAGTTTTGCAATTTGTGTTGTATCGGTTATTTTACCGTCATTATATGTATTGAGATTATCTCCTAGAGAAATCTTGATAAAAAGGGAGGGTTAATCATGGAGACGATTTTGAGTTTTAGAGATGTCTGCTATCATTATAAAGATGGAAATAGACAAGTGAATATTTTAAAGGATGCTTCATATGATTTTGAATTAGGAAAGACTTATGCAATTGTTGGTGCAAGTGGTAGTGGTAAAACAACATCATTAGTATTAGCTGGAGGATTGGATACTCCTAAGAGTGGTCATATTTTGTTTAAAAATGAAGATTTATCAAAGATTGGATTATCTAAATATCGTAGAAATCATGTTTCTATTGTATTTCAGTCATATAATTTAATTCATTATTTAAATGCATATCAGAATGTCATTAATGCTATGGATATATCACATATTAAAGTTAGTAATAAGAAAGAATATGCTATTCATATTTTAAAAGAATTAGGATTAACTGAAAAAGAGTGTAAGAGAGATATTCGTAAGTTATCCGGTGGACAGCAACAGCGAGTAGCTGTTGCTAGAGCGATAGCAAAAGATGTTGATTTAATTCTTTGTGATGAACCAACAGGGAATTTGGATGATGAAACATCACAGGGTATTATTCAATCATTAATTGAATTGGCTCATACAAAGAATAAATGTGTAATAGTAGTTACTCATTCTAAAGAGTTTGCAGAATGTTTAGATGTGCAATTAAAAATAAATAAAGGTAAGTTAGAAAAAATTAATTAAAGTTCACAATCAATTCATATCATCATATTATTATATAATTGTCTTAAGAAAAGACATATAATAATAGACTTTATAGGCGACCCCTCTCCCTAAAATTGCCTATAACAAAAAAAGAACGTTTCCCCACGTTCTTTTTTTTATATGATCTGATAGTGTTTTAAAGCATTATATATGCCATCTTTATCTACATCTGTTGTTATGTATGTCACTTTATCAAATAAAATAGGATTGCTATTTCCCATAGCGACAGATTCTTGAGTATATTCTAACATAGATAAATCGTTTGTAGAGTCACCAATGCTGATAGTTTGTGAGATATCCATGCCTAAGTAATCTATTAAATATTGGATACCAGTAGCTTTAGAATAGTTTATTGGTACAATTTCAATAAAGTTAGTATCCCTTTGTATAATCTCAAAATATTGACTTAAGAATGATTTAAATGACTTTATGTCAGAAGTTTCATCATACCATACTGCCATTTTATCAAATTCTACTACATCATGAATTCCATATTCACTTGTAGGTGAATTTTGTTCGTTATAGGTTTGCTTAATCTTTAGTATATAAGGATCAGTTATGTTCTTTGAAAAGAATGCTCCTTCTACTCCTTCTAATACAGCTTGTACATTACATTTAAAGACTTGTTTAATAACTTCTTTTCTTATTTTTTCAGATAAAGTTGCATGTAATATAGTTTTTTTCTGATATTTTATATAAGTTCCACAACCGCAGATATATCCATCAAAATGAATCTTAGTTATATTAGTATCAATAGTTGATACTGGTCTACCAGTATTTACAATTAAGATATGTCCATTGTCTTGTGCTAGTTTAAGAGCTTTTTTGCAGCTTTCTGGAATAGTTCCTGTACTTTCATCAAGAAGTGTTCCATCAATATCAAAGAATACAATTTTTTTGTTCATAATTTCTTTACCTCCTAAAATATTTCCATATCATATCGATTTAATCTAAATTTGTTAATGATAATTTAAATGATTAGATATTGAATTTTTATTATAAACCTATTATAATATGTATCAACACTAAAAGTAAGGGGAAATACTATATGTATAAAATTATTAGAAAAGAAATTTTAAATGATGTAGTTGAGCTAATGGAAATCCATGCTCCTTATGTTGCTAGAAAATGTGAACCAGGTCAGTTTATTATTTTAAGAGCATCAGAAGATGGAGAAAGAATTCCTTTAACTATTGCAGATTTTGATAGAGAAAAAGAAACAATCACTATTATTTATCAGATTGTTGGATATTCAACTGAGGTTTTATCTCAGTTAAATGAGGGTGATGAATTAGTTGATTTTGTTGGACCTTTAGGAGCACCTACAGTATTACATGAATCTAAACATGTTATTGGTGTTGCTGGTGGAGTTGGTAGTGCACCTTTATATCCACAATTAAGAGCACTTGCAAACATGGGTGTTAAAGTTGATGTGATTATTGGTGGTAGAGAAAGTCAATATGTATTATTAAAGAAAGAATTTGAAGAATTCTGTGATAATGTTTATATTGCAACTAATGATGGTTCTATGGGTACAAAGGGATTTGTTACTGATGTATTAAAGGAACTTATTAATAAAGGTGAAACAATTGATGAAGTTATTGCTATTGGACCTGTGCCAATGATGAAGGCTGTTGTTGATGTGACTAAACCTCACAATATTAAGACTTCTGTATCTTTAAATCCGATTATGATTGATGGTACTGGTATGTGTGGATGTTGTCGTGTAACTGTTGATGGTAAAGTGAAGTTTGCTTGTGTAGATGGTCCTGATTTTGATGGATTATTAGTTGATTTTGATGAGTTGATTCAAAGACAAAAAATGTTTAAGAGTGAAGAAGCACATATCTGTAATCTTACGGGGGTGAAGAGATAATGGCAAATATGGCAATGGAAAAGGTAAAAATGCCTGAACAAGATCCAAATGTGAGAAATAAGAATTTTAAAGAAGTTGCTTTAGGTTATACTAAAGAACAGGCTATAGAAGAAGCACAAAGATGTTTAAACTGTAGACATAAACCTTGTACTAAAGGATGTCCTGTTGGTGTACCGATTCCTAGCTTTATTCAAGCTGTAGCTGAAGGTAAGTTTGATGAAGCTTATGATATTATTACTAGTGAAAATGCTTTACCTGCGATTTGTGGACGTGTGTGTCCTCAAGAAAATCAATGTGAAGGTAAATGTGTTAGAGGTATTAAAGGTGAATCAGTAGGAATTGGACGACTAGAAAGATTTGTAGCTGATTATCATAGAGAACATGGTGTTAAAAAAGAATTAAATATTGAAAAAAATGGTAAGAAAGTTGCAGTTGTAGGAAGTGGCCCTGCAGGTATTACTTGTGCTGGTGAGTTAGCTAAAAAAGGTTATGATGTAACTGTATTTGAAGCTCTACATAAAACTGGAGGAGTATTATCTTATGGTATTCCTGAATTCCGTTTACCTAAAGCACTTGTTCAGCAAGAAGTTGATGGTGTTGCTGCTTTAGGTGTTAAGTTTGAAACAAATGTAGTCGTTGGTAGATCTATTACTATTGATGAATTACAGGATGAAGGTTATGAAGCAATTTTCGTAGGAAGTGGTGCTGGTTTACCTAGATTCCAAGGAATTCCTGGAGAAAGCTTAAATGGTGTTTATGCAGCAAATGAATTCTTAACTCGTGTAAACTTAATGAAAGGTTATGAGTTTCCTAATCATCCAACACCAGTTAAGATTACTAATACTGTATGTGTTATTGGTGCTGGAAATGTTGCAATGGATGCAGCTAGAACTGCGAAACGTTTAGGAGCAGAAAATGTATATATTGTATATCGTAGAGGAGAGGAAGAAGTTCCTGCAAGAGCAGAAGAAGTACATCATGCAAAAGAAGAAGGAATTATCTTTAAATTATTAACTAACCCAGTTGCTATTCATGGAGAAGATGGATGGGTTAAATCTATGGAATGTGTTGAAATGGAATTAGGGGAACCTGATGAAAGTGGTAGAAGAAGACCTGTTGTTAAAGAAGGTTCTAACTTTATCATTGAAACTGGTACCGTTATTGTATCAATCGGACAAAGTCCTAATCCATTAATTAGACAAACAACACCAGGGTTAGATACACAAAGATGGGGAGGAATTATTGTTGATGAAGATACAATGAAAACTTCTAAAGATGGTGTATATGCTGGTGGAGATGTTGTTACTGGTGCTGCTACTGTTATTTTAGCAATGGGTGCTGGTAAGAAAGCTGCAAAAGCTATTGATGAAGCATTAAGTTCAAAATAGGGAATTTATTTCCCTTTTTTGTTTTATATGATACAATGTAGAAAAGGATGTGAGATGTATGTTTTGTCCAAATTGTGGAAAAGAAATAGAGAATGTTAAGTATTGTCCTAACTGTGGATTTGAAGTTTCTAAATATACAAATGTATATACTGATGAACAGGCCTATAATGATTATGAACCAATTCACGATAATTATCATACATATAATCAATATGAAGATGATGATAGACCTAGTATGGGATTTGCAGTATTATCTTTTTTAATACCAATAGCTGGAATTATATTATACATTATCTGGCATAGTACTTATCCCAAAAAAGCAAAATCTTGCTTAAAAGGTTTTGTTGCAAGTATTATCTTAAATATACTTTTAGTTTGTTGCTTTGTATCTGCTTTTCATAGTGTAGAGGATGATTATTATTATGATGATTATTATGATTCATATGAAGAGGATTACTATGAAGATGATGATTTAAACTTTGATTTTGAATTATGATAAGAGAAATTATTAAAAGATTGTTATTATTAGGAAAAATTCCTTTATGCAATGGTATAGCTGATAGAGCACCACAAATATTAGGAATATGCTTTCCTTTATGTTATCGCTGTACATTTGTTATTATTAGTTTCTTTATAACACTATTTCTTATTTATAAAAAAGAAATATCAATAAAATATATTTGGCTATTATTGTTACCATTGATTATAGATGGTAGTTTACAGACGTTTTTTATGATAGAAAGCAATAATATAAGAAGAAGTATGACAGGTATGTTATTTGGTATAGCAATGGCATTTATAGTTAATAAGATATACAATTTTATAGATAAAAAAATACCAGTTTAGAGTCCTAAACTGGTTTTAAAATACTATTTTAACAGTAAAATAGCCATGACTGTCATCGATATTCATATTACCATCATACTTCTCTACTAAGAGTTTAACGCTATTTAAACCTATACCGTGCTTATTTTTATCTTTTTTAGTTGTTTTTAGATGAGGATTATCTTTTAAGATAGGATAATCTATTGAGTTACTTACTTTAATTATAAAGAAACCAGATACATTACCTACATCGATAAAAATATGCTTACCTTCACCACAATTTTCAATTGCATTATCTAATAAGTTACCTAAAATAATACTAAAGTGAATATCACTTAAAGGAATGTTATTTTCAATATTATTAATAACTTCAAATTGAATATCTTTGACTTTAATAATATTAAGTTTTGGAATAATAATATAATCTAATAATTCATTACTGGTATGTAAAGTTAATTGATGAATATCTAAAATATGAGTATATTCATTGATAATATTATCTATTTCGTTGAGTTGATTGTTGTTAAGAGAGTAATGTATAGAATTAAAGACATGTTTCATGTCATGTTTCCATTTATTGAGTTTCTCTATATTTTTTATGTTTTCTTTATATAACTGTTCTTGCGTTTTCAACTCTAAGAGATTTCTTTGTATTGTTAATCTTTCATCTTGCTCTTTTTGTTGCTCGATAAAAACAATAAAAAGAAATACTGCTAATAAATTGACACAAATTAAAGCAATAATAACATTTTTATTGAATAACGCATCATAGAACATAATATCCGAAAATGAACTATATATCATATCTAAAGCTAATAATGATAATAATATAAATTCTAGTTTTTTTGTTTGGATTAATTGATACTTATTTATGTATTGAGAACTTAAATATATGAGAACAATCAATAGTATCTTTGAAAGAATAACTACAAAAAAATATGCATTGCCTTCATAGAAAGGAAATTCAAAGAATAATGCAGCAAATAAGATACTTACATTTATTGATATATTTCCTAATATTGAAATAAACAATATTAAAAATATATTTTGTATGTACCCTCTTTTATTTAAAAGAGTTGCATATATAAATAATACGAGTATTGAACTTAATGTTAATAGTAATTCAGGTAGTAAAGCATAATTACATAAAGTAATAGCCATAAAATCAAGTAGAGAAAATAATACTAAGGATAAATATTTTCCACTCTTTTGTAACACAAGATATATAAATAAGACTTCTAATGAAGCTTCTAATAAGTTAATGACGATATCAAAAGTGCTCATATTAATATTCCTTTAATAAATAATTTTTATATTTTTTTATAAATGAAGATTTTGTTCTAATAGAGATATTTAATATATAATTATTATTCATAATGATTTCTTTATCTTTTATATTGTTGATATGTTCCATATTAACAATAATAGATTTATTTATTTTTTCAAAATAATAAGGTTTTAATTTTTCATATAATGATGATAAAGATTCCCATATATGATAACTGGCATCATAGGTATGTATAGTGGAAAGATTATCTTCTACTTTAATAAAGTATATTTCTTTATACTTTATTTTTTTAATTCCTTCTTTTGTTTTTAAGACAAGATGTTCATTTGATAGTATTTTAAACAAATGATTAAGTACTTTAATCATTTCTAATTTTAAATTAGACTTTCTAATGAAATGAAATGGATGAACATTAAAAGTAACTTGCATGTAGTTATCATAATTTGTTATAAATATAACTTTTGTAGGATTACTGTTGTTTATTTTGTTTGCTAATTGTAGGCCGTTTATTTGTGGCATATCTATGTCTAGAAAGATAGCGTCATAATATTTGTTTAAATTATAATCATTAGGATTGATATATAAATCAATATGATATTCAATATTATGAAAATGGCAATGTTCATTTATTTCTTTTTCTATCTGTGTTAGATCTGATCCATTATCATCTATAATTGCAAAATAATACATAATATCTCCCTCTCTTTAGTCTACAAATTATAACTCAAAAGATATAAAAAAACAACGTTTACCAAAAAAATGGTAACGTTCGCCAAATAGATATTGTTTATAACTGTTGACTAAATAAAATGTAATTAGGAGGGATGTTTGTGATATATAGCTTATCAGATAAGGTGGTAGATTATTTAGAAGTAAATAATTATTTAAAGGAAGATAAAGATATATATATGCATGGAGCTAGACTGGTTATATCTTCAATTATAGGAACAAGCTTTGTTTTTTTAATTGGTATAATAACAAATCATTTTATAGAAGCAATATTATATGAAATAATTATGTCTAGTTCTAGAAAGATAATGGGAGGATATCATTGTAAGAGTTACGCATCTTGCATTGGATTATATATTTTTATCTTTAGTTTGGGAATCTCATGTTTAAATCATTTATTTATTTCTTTTCATCTTCTCTTGGTAATAAAAGTGATAGGAATAGTTATAACTTTTGTTTTATGCCCAGTAAGACATGTTCACAAGGAAGTATCTGAGTTAAAAAGATTAAGATTTAAAGTATATTCAGTTATGTATGTAATAATATATACTTTTATACTTAATATATTATATTTTTTTAATCTTCCTTATTTTCATATGTTTCTATATATATTCATAAGCATACAATTTCTAACTATTGGAGGGAGGATAGAATATGGAAAAGCTAAAGCATAAACTATTACAAGTAGTTTCGTCAGGTTTATTTTTGATTGCTATTCAGTCAGTAAATATGATGTCTAAGGATCATTTTTATCAAGAAAAAGAACCTGAAAGTTTAAAAAAATATGAAAAAGATTAAGTATTTTTAAATGTCTACTTCATTGTAGACATTTAATGTATGAAGGAAGGGAAACGAATGAAAAAGTATCAAAAACTACTAAAAAAACTTTTATTAAGTTTCTTAGTTATTTGTATGACTATGGGACTTATTACAGCTAAAGAAAAAGCATATGCATTAGGGGAAGAAGCTTTAGAGTCAGTACCAGCAACATTACTATGTGAAAATACTGATTTAAGGAAGGAATCAATAAAATATTTTACGATGAGTGATAAAACGAAACAAGCTATAGTCTATTCCATGCCAATTCATTATAATAATGGTGGGGAATGGAGAGAAATAGATAATTCGTTAATTGATGATGGTCTTGAGTACATTGATGATAACGAAGGAGAGTCATATCAAGAAGAGGTGGAAATAGAGACTAATCAAGATGATAATAATGCAGGTGAAGAAAATTATTTTGTTGAATCAGAAATTAGTGGATTGAAAGAAGAAACTATTGAAGATCAAGAAAATATAAATGCGATAGAAGAAGATTCTTCAACTGAAAATGTAACAGAAGAAAACAATACTGCTGAAAATAATGAAGTTGGTCAAATCGAAACTCAATCAGAAAATTCTGGGAGTAATGAAGTTACAGGATACAAAAATAAAGAAGGTAAGTATAAGATTAAGTTTTCTAAGAAAGTCCATAAAAAGAATATGGTAAGTTTTAGTGATGGTGATTATAAAGTTACTTGGGGATTTAGCGATTTTATTAATAAGAGTAGTGGTATTGTCACAAAGACTTCTAATTCTAATGATGATATAGAAGATGTGCTTGATAGAATTAATCAAGAGATAGTCTATGCAAATGTGTTAGATGGAATTGATTTGATTTATAATATAGATTCATTAAGTATTAAAGAGAATATTATAGTTAATAAAATACAGGATATTAATAAATTTACATTTGAGTATAAGGTTGATAAGTTGGAATTAGAATTGAACAATGCTGGAGATATTATAGCGAAAAATAGTGCTGGAAATAGTGTATTTGTCATGCCAAAACCATTCATGTATGATAGCAATGGAAATTATTGTGACAATGTACATTATGAAATAACAAATAAAAATAAAAAGTATACGATTACTATAGTAGCTGATAAAGAATGGATGAATAATGATGATAGAGTTTATCCTTTAACTATAGATCCTGTTATTAAAACAGAAACAACAAAGAGTGCAATTGATACAACTTTTATAACATCTAGTTTATCTACTACTAATCATCATGATAAATTAGAATTATTAGTAGGAAAAGAAAAATCAGAGTATGGAAATTGTCGAACTTTAGTTAAATTTGTTTTACCGGAATTAAATAAGAGTGACATGATTGTAGATGCACAGCTTAATATAGCTTCTTATAAACATGGATTTTACGCTTCTACAACACCAGATCTTCAATTTAATGCTCATATGGCTACTAGTGCATGGGAGTATGATACAGTAACTTGGAATACTAGACCCTCTTTTGAAAGTGTAGTATTAGATTATGATTATATAAAAAGAGCAGATACTACTGGCTCTGCTAATTGGAAGAAGTTTGATATAACTAGAGCAGCTAAGAAATGGTATAATGGTACTGCTAATCATGGTATAGTTCTTAAATCTTATAATGAGAGTGGTACTTATGCTGATACAGGGGTTAAAGGATACTTATGGCCTGAAAGGTATAATTCTACAACTAAATCTTATCCATATATTGCTTTAACTTATAGAAATAATAAAGGTATAGAAGATTATTGGGATTTTAGTAGTGTTTCAACTACAAGTGCGGGAGATTTAAGCATTAATAATTATTCAGGAAATCCAGTTATTCAACATTTAGATGCTTCTACAAATGGGAATAAGAAGCCAGTCAATATTTCTCATATATATAATGGATATATGGCAGGAAGTAATATTTCAAATATTAAGCCATATGTTGGCAAAGGATGGAAACTTAATATTCAACAAACAGTTAGACCATCTAGTGAATATGGATTAACTGGTACTAGTGCTACAACATATCCATATGTGTATATGGATGAAGATGGAACGGATCATTATTTTAAGAATATTGAGTCACAATATTTTGATGAAGATGGATTAGGATTAGAACTTGTTAAAACGTCTGCCGGATATACTATTACTGATGACTCAGATAATGTTATGACTTTTGATTCATCAGGTAATATTATAAAGATTACTGATTCTAATAATAATTCAATTACGTTTACTTATTCATCAAGTATACTAACTAAAGTAACCGATGGTAATAATCAGACTATAACATTAACATATGATGATAATAATTATCTTACTAAAATAACTGATTTTGCTAATAGAGAAACAACATATACCTACAATAATGGATTACTTACAAAGATAAGTTATAATGATGGAAAAACAAGTCAATATACATATGATTCAGATAATGCATTAAATAAGATGATATCTAGTGATGGTACATCAATAACATTATCATATACATCATTAGCATCTGGAAAGAAAGTTAGTCAAATTGTAGAAAAGGGTAATAATGATACTGTTGGACAAACAGTAAAATTCAATAGAAATGATTATAATACTACTACTATAACTACAAGTGGAGTAGATACTACAATAGGTACAAATGATGATATAAAAACTGTACTTCAGTTTGATAATACAGGAAGATTATCCTCAAGATATGCTTATACTTCAGAAAAAGAGTTAGGTGCTGAATCTGTAGAATATACATCATCTTCACCTAATTCAACAGGTAGTGATATAAAGAAATTGAATAAACTATCAAAAACAGGATTATTAAGTCGAATTACATATAACTATCTTGTCAATCATAGTGGAGAATCAACATCATTATGGAAAAGTTCGTCTAGTGTAGGAAGTGCTGAATTTACATTTGAAGCAACTGATGAAGAAAAAATATATGGACAGAAATCACTAAAGTTAAATGCTTCATCTTGTGAAACAATAGGTAGAGCTAGATTTTATCAAGATCTTAATACAATATATATTAAGGCTAATACAACATATACTGTATCAGCTTACATAAAAACTAAAGATATCAACAAAGTTGAAGGAGGGGGAGGATATGGTGCTGCACTTCTTGTTTATATTAATGCTCCAAGTATGCCTACAAGTGAAGATCCAGAGGCTGCTGATTATATTTCAGAATATATTACAGGAACAACGGATGAAAAAGTTAATGATGGGTGGAGAAGAGTAAGTATAACATTTACTACTCCATCAGATGTTTCATATATTAGAATTAATGGTATTATTAGAGGAGCAACTGGTACAGCGTATTTTGATGCATTACAGTTAGAAGAAGGTAATGTATCTAATCCATATAATATGGTAGAAAATGGAAGCTTTGAAAGAACTAGCAGTAGTTTTCCAGCATCTTGGACAGGTGTTAATTTAACTTCATCAGATATAGCTGATACAGCAGTAAAAAAACATGGAAACAATTCACTAAAGATAACTTCTTCTGTTCAGGTTAATAAACATATATTTCAGAATATTCCTATTACAGGAAAAGAGGAAGATACATATATTGTTAGTGGATGGGGATATGGCAAAGCGGTTAAACAGACTAGTGACGATAGAAAATTTAAGATATCTATAAAAATTACTTATAGTGATAATTCTACAAAATGGAAATATCCTATGGAATTTAATACATCCATATCTGGATGGCAATATGATAATAGGATGTTTGATTTAAGTGATGGTACTAGTGCTGTTAAGCAACCCATACGAATAAGCTTATATTTAATGGATTATAATCAGGCAAATACATTATATTTTGATAATATTCAATTGTTGAAGAAAAGTGTTTCATATAATACATATGACAGTAATGGTAATGTTATAAGTTCTAATGGAGAAACATATACATATACTGATGGTAATATGACTTCATTAGTTGATGAAGATGGAATTACAACTAACTATACATATGATAACAATAATAATTTAACTTCTATAATTACAGATACAGGTGTAGAAAATGAATTAGTCTATGATGAATATGGTAACATAGTAGAAGAAAATGTTACCGGAGATAGTCTAAAAATAAAGACAGAGGCAGTGTATGATTCAACAGGTTCATATCAGTTAAAGAGTGTTGATGAAGACGGAAGAACAACATTCTATGATTATGATACAAGTAAAGGTATATTAAATTCAGTGAGTGATGCCAAAGGAAATAAAACAGAATATACATATGATGACTGTGAGCAACTAACAAAAATAATTAGTAATGGAGTATTAAATACTATTACATATGATTCATCCGGTAGATTATCTCAATTATCTAATATAGGTTCTTTATATACTTTTACTTATGATAGTTTTGGTAATATGTTGGAAACAAAAGTAGGTAATTCAACATTAGCTACTGATACCTATGGAAACTATAATGGTAACATAGTTAAGCGTACTTTAGGCAATGGTCATAGCAATGAATATGTATACGATGAATATGGTAATCTAGTTTTAATGAAAGAAAATAGTAAAACAATTGAAGAAGATGTTTATGATACATTAGGAAATATGATAAAGTCATATGACTATAAAACTAATATGAAGTTACAGTTAGATTATGACATAAATGGACAGATTGTAAGAATAGATGCATATGATAACTCTATAACAGGTATGAATGATAGTAGATTATATGGTGTAGAATATGGATATGATGATAATGGCAATCTTATTCGACAGATAGACTATGTAGGTGATGAGAGAAAAATAAAAGATTATACATATGGTGAAGAAAAACAAATAGAAAGTATAACATTAGATTCTTCTAGGAAATTGAATTATAGTTATGACTCATTGGATAGAATGATATCTAAGAAATTAGATACATCTTCAAATATAATAACAAGTTATGAATATGCTGATTCATTAAGAGGAAGTGAGTATACAACATCTAAAGTTTCAAAAGAAACGATAGGAGATAGGGAATATACATATACTTATGATGAATTAGGTAATATTACAAAGATAGTTATTAAAAATGGAAATGAAACTCAACAGATAGACTATGAATATGATGCTAATTCACAGATAATAAGAGAGAATAATCAACAAATAAATAAAACAATTACATATGAATATGATACTGCAGGAAATATTCAGACTAAGAAAGAATATGGATATACAACAGGCACTTTAGCAGCAGTTGTTAATACTGTAAGCTATATATATGATAATAGTAATTGGAAAGATCAATTAACATCATATAATGGTGAAATCATTACATATGATTCTATTGGAAATCCATTGAAATATAGAAACTATAATATGACATGGAATGGAAGAGAATTATTGTCTATGGACAATGGAAATGATAAAATAGAATATACATATGGTAGTGATGGAATGAGAAGAACAAAGAATGTCAATGGCGTTACAACTACATATGACTATGTAGGAGATGTACTTATTCATGAGATAAGAAAAGACTGTGAATTATACTATACATATGATACTGCAGGTTCACTAGTAAAAATAACATATGTAAAGAATGGAACTTCTACAGTATACTATGTAACAACAAATACCAATGGAGATGTAGAAGCGATATATAGTGAAACAGGAGTATTACAAGCAAGATATATCTATGACACATGGGGGAATACAGTATCAGTATTAGATAATAGTGGTAATAAAATAACAGATACAGCACATATAGGGATTATCAATCCGATAAGATATAGAGGATATTACTTGGATAGTGAAACAGGACTATATTATCTGCAGTCAAGATACTATGATGCAGAAGTAACAAGATTCATCAATGCAGATGATACAGACTATATATCAGAAGATATACTAGGAACTAATATATATGCATACTGTGGAAATAATCCAGTTATGTATAGTGATCCAGAAGGACATTTGAGAATAAAAAGAGATAGAGTTGCAAATTGGATTGATTTTGCATTGAGTTTTACTCCTTTGGCAAGCGCATTTAAACCAGCTGAATGGGGAGTAAAAAAAATACTAAATCAAATTAAGAAAAAATTAAATAATAAGAAAGGTAAGCAAATAATAAAAAATCTTGTAAAAAAATTAATAAAGGTATTGGTAAGTAAATCAATAAGGAATTTTTTAAAAGGTCTCATCAAAGCTTTTAAAAAGAAAGTAGTAATAACTGCTTTTTCAATGCTTCTTATTCCTGTAATAGGTAAAGCTATGGCAAAACAATTTATAAATGATATCTTGGATTTGAATCTTACTATTTTAATGAATATAATCAGTAAGATAGCAAATGGAGTTATAAATAATATTGATATTTTCTTTTCCGCTGGTTCATTTATTTCTGCATTTTTTGATTATTATAGTGATAAGAAATTAAATGGTTATATAACTGTATAAAGATAGAAGGTGTGAAAATATGTTAACTAACCTAATGATAATGATATACATATTACAATTAATATATAACATTTATATGGCTATTATTATATTTTATTATACTTTTGAGTATATACAGTTTGATAGTAGTAAGCATGCTAGATTAACAGTGCTTACTAATTACTGGAAAATAAAAATGATAGATGATTGTCCTACAATTTATCGTGGAAAGAAATGTTTAGGTACTTTAGAATATCAGAGTATACATGGATTAAGAAGAAAGATTAAAGTAGATAAATGGTACGAAATTGATTGTCTTTTTGGCTTTTATAGAGAGATAGAACCAGTTGTAGAAATAAGAGAAAAACCAACTTTAGATATGTTTATATTAGGAGGTAAAAAAGGTATAGCCTTTGGTCTTTTTGCGATGATAGCTTGTGCCTTTTTGGAGTTTGTTATTCCATATCTTGATAAAATTACAAATGGTAATATAATTTTTCAAAGGTTAGGTATTATTATAGTTCCGCTTTTTTACATTTCTTATTACATTAGTGCTATAGTAATGAATCATATTGATAAAAAAAATAAAAAGAAAATTAAACTAAAGATAAAATACGATACTATTGATAGTAGATTGGAAATGATTGGTCATTATGATACTATTACCGAAGCAATTCAATCAGAACATGAAAAATACATTGTAAAGACAGATGATGATAATGAGGCACATCCTGGTTTTCTTCTTTTTGATGAGTATGGTGAATACCCTATTACTGTATATGAGAAAACATCATTGAGTAGAGTAGGAATGTTTATAAAAGCACTACATTTAATTACATTGCCACTAAAAGGGTTATATGTATTAATTGCGAAAAGATATAAAGCAGACTGGTATAAAAGAATAAGAGTACATGATTCTAAGATAATGATAATGAAAGAAGTCAAAAAGAATGAGACGATATATATATATGAGAAAGAAGCGTATTATGATGAAAAAATAGATAAGTATTATCCAATGAGAATACAAGTAAAAGATTGTGAAACATTAAAAGAAGAGTTTAGATTAAATATAGAGAATGTAAGATATGGATATTATGAATATATAAGCCAAGTATTGTCTATGCCAATATTTTTTATTGTGCTAACAATCTATGAATTAATCAATAACAATATGAGAGTTTATTTAGGAGTAATAGTACTTATTTTGTTTGCTATAATTACTTTTGTTTTAGGTATACCTCATATTAAAGAAGAATATCAAAGAATGCTTAAAATAGAAGAGAAGCTAAAGAAGGTAGAATTTTTGGAAACTCAATTGTTTATGTTCGATATTACTAAAGATGTTAGAGTTACCTATGTGAATTATGTTAATTTACAATGTAATGATATGGATATATATAAAAGAATATGTGAGGATTATAAGACTGTTATTGATACTGATGAGGAACCATTATTCTGGTATGCTTTAGCATATGTTCAATGGGAAAATGGTAAATTAATGGATATAGTTAAAAATAAAACCTTAGAATGGATAAAGCAGGAAGGTGGAATTTCTTTATGTAGTAATAAAGAGAAGTGGCTAGAAGCGTTAGTTGAATTAGAAAAAGCAATTGTTGTACCAACAGTTAAAAGAAAAGAAATTGTTGTATCTGGGTTAACATCTAATCACCCTTGGAATATAGGAGATATATATACTTATCACTTTCACACTAAAGAAGCAAAGAATAAAGGATTATATAATAAATATATACTGTTTCAAAAAGTGGGGGATATTAAATATGGATTAGATGAAATCTATTCTGTTATTCAGGTATATGATGGAATATTTGAGGATATTCCATCATTGGATGAAATTAATAATTTGCGTATTTTACCATTAGTTTATTCGCCAGGTGATCATGGAATGCCAGAGAATATAGAGGACTATTTTCCTCCCTTTGATCATAGCTTAAAGACTATGATGATTACTGATAAAAAGAATCGTTATCCGTTGGAATGGTTTGATTATGTAGGGAATTCTTATGTAGAAGAAGCGGAGTATAAATTAAATGAGATAGAATATTATTATTGGAATGAAGATAGTATGGAAGATTGGCTAATGAATTATTATTTTAGCTGGTTAGGGAAAGAGTATTAATTATTGGATTTCAAAATAAGAAGAGTTTATCAAATATAAGTTCTATTGCTTTATCACATGATAAGTATATCTTTGATTCTACCTGTAATATAAATAGTGTTTCTGTTAAGGAAATATAATATTTGTATAATCTCTTATCAGAATGCAGTTATTAATATTATTATGTTTTTAGTGGAGGTATAAAAAATGAGGGTTTTAGTATTCTTATTGTTTAATAGTGTTGATGAAATATTTAGAAATTTACTTTCGTTTGTTTTGTATCTTTGTGAAAAGAGTCATGTAGTGTTGTTTTTGAAACAAAGATAACTAATTGATGAGAAATATATAACAATTTAAAAGTTTGTGATTTGAAGGATATGTTGTTATGAATTGATGTATATATCTGATTGTCAGTATATTTGAAAATAATGATTCATTATATATTGTGACATGGGATGTATATATATAAACTACATGAGAGCATAGTTAAGGAGATTTCTTAATAAGAAATCTCTTTTTGTGTATTTGTATATTGATAAGATGTTATAATGTTGGTATAGGGTGGTGATATTTGTGAGAAAGTTATTGTTATGCTTGTATTTAATTGTTGGTTTGTTATCAGGATGCAGTAATGATGTATCATCTAAGTTAGATGTGAAAATATTGGATCAGAAGGTTCAATATGGTAATAGCGATGTTTTATATCAGATTCCTAATTCTATCATAGAAAAAGGTACTATGCAGAGTTTTTGTAGATATCAGGATTATCTTTTAAGTGCTTATTTTACATATGATAGTGATAATAATATAAGTTTATATAATATTCATCTTATTAGTGTAGAAACTGGGGAATTAGTAAAGAAGGTAAGTCTAGAAGAATTAGAATCACCTGTTATACAGGTAAATGATAATTATATAGGTGTTAAAGATCAGTTAACTGGTAAGTATATGATATTTGATAATGAATTAAATATGATAAAAGATTATCAGTTTAAAGTTGGTGATACTTATATGAATAAAGATGCTAGTATATTGTATTCTTTTAATGATGATGAAGGTATAAGAGTATTAGAAGGAGATAAAGAGAGTGTTTTCTTGAAGAATGCTGGGTATGTTAATGTGATATCTAATTATGATGATATAATATGTTTTACATATTTTAATAAGGATACTTTATTAGAAGAATATGGTGTTTTAAATTTAGATACTGGTAAGATAGATATTTTTGATACTGATTATTCGTTAATGAATATGGAGAGTAATGGTAATGTATTTATAGCTAATTTAGCAGGAGAAGGTAATACTTATTTATTCATGAATAATAATGATAAGAAGTATTTTAAATTATCACATACTTATTCTGCGATAGAATTACAAGAGAATGATTATATAAGTGTAGAATCTTTTGGTGATGAAAGTATAGAGATAGATTTATATGATTTAAATGGTAATTATATATCAGGTATAGATATATCTGATGTGGTATCTGCTCCTTTAGATAGGTTAGTATGGTTTGAAGAATGTAATGGTTATTTCTTTACTTTGAGTAATAATAAAGGTTTAGAATCTCTTTGTTTTTGGGATTTAAGTGAAAAACAAGAAGGAGAAGATATGGAATTTTTAGATGATATTTATGCTTCTGATAGTCGTATAAATGATATTTTTAATAAATATGGTGTTAAGGTAAATATAGGTGAATCTGTAAAAACAGAATACTATGAACATCATGCAGATATTGTTACTAATGAAACTATTATTAATAAAGCATTAGATAACATAGAAGTAGGTTTATCTAGCTTTCCAGAAGATTTCTTTAGACAGTTAAGATATAGTAATTATAGATATATAGAAATTAACTTGACAGGTAGTATATATAATAATGATATTTCTACTAGTTACAGTGATGGTACTGTTAATGGTTTAACAGAAGAAGGAATGGGTAAACAGGTTATCGCATTAGATATTAATAAAGATGGCATGAAACAAACTTTCTATCATGAAATATCACATGCAATAGATGGTAAGATTATTTTTGCATCTGTATATATAAATAAATTAAAAGATTATGAAAAAGGATGGGAAGATTTAAATCAAAAAGATTTTTCTTATCCAATGCGTTATTATGATTTACCTATGAGTATTTATGAAGAAAAATATTTAGATGATTTTGTAGATTTTTATTCAATGACTTTTCCTACAGAAGATAGAGCTAGATTGTTTGAAAATATTATGATGGGTAATAATGAAGTATTTGACAAATATCCCGTTAGAATTAAAAAATTAAGATATTATAGTGAGTGTATAAGAAAAGTATTTGATACTTCTAATTGGAAGAATGTAGAAAAATGGGAAGGAGTATAGAATATGAGTATAGTTGTTAATATATATTATAAGGGTATTAATGGTAATGCAATAAAGTTTATGCAAGAGATGGAAGAAAAAGGAATAGCAGATTTGATACGTAAAGAAGAAGGTAATGAAAGATATGAGTATTTTATTTCTGCTAGTGATAAAGAAACTGTACTGTTGATTGATATATGGAAAGATCAAAAGTCAATAGATATTCATCATAGTACTCCTATGATGAAACAAATTAGTGAATTAAGAGAAAAATATGATTTACATATGACAGTAGAAAGATTTATTCAAGATGATACAGGTATTCCAGAGTATGATAAGAGCTTTATAAAAAAATGATTCAAGTTTCCTTGAATCATTTTTCTTTCCATTCTGGTAATTCAATACCTATAATTTTTTCAGTAAATGGTGTACCGTCATTCTTTTCGAAATGATCTGTAGCTTTCTTTACATATTTAAATCCTATGTATAATAATGGAATATTACAGTAAGCAATTAAAATATTGGCAAAGTCTGATAAATTCCATAATGATTCTAAATCCATTCCAGCAATACTTGTAAGAACACCGAATGTAATAACACCTACACATAAAATACGAATTCCATAAATAAATGATTTCTTTGTAGAAATACGAGCTGCACAGATTTCTGTAAATGACATAAATCCAAGTAAAGTTGTAAATGCAAATAAACCGAAACATAATGATACAAGTGTTGTTACTGCAGCATTAAAGGCAGTACCTGGAGTAAGTTCTGCAACTGAAGCTAAGAACTTTGGTAATTTACCTAATTCAAACCATGCAGCACTGTTTTCAGTTAACCATATACGTCCCATAATCACTACAAAACTTGTAAGTGTACAAATAACAATAGTATCTAAGAAAACACCAATAGCTTGAACACAACCTTGATCACATGGATGATCTACATCACTTGCAGCAGCAGCCATTGTGATAGTTCCTTGACCAGCTTCATTGGACATTAATCCACGTTTTATACCTTGAATTAAAGCAACACCGAATGCTCCACCAAAGATGGCATTAGGCTTAAAAGCTTCAGTTATAACTGTATAGAAGAACCAAGGGATACGATCAAAATTTAAAATAACTAGTATTAAAACAGTTAATACATAAATAACAGCCATTACTGGTACCGCAAAATCAGTCACTTTTGTTACTTTTTTAATACCACCAAATGAAATGATAACAAATGATACAATAAGTACGATTGCTGAAATCCAATATAATGCAGAGTTTGTAGGGATGACAGTTCCGGTGATTGTTTCTGCTATTTGTCCTACTGCAGAAATAGTATTAAAACCTTGAGCAGGGAAACATAGTAGAGCATAGATAATATAAATAATTGATAAAGCTATACCAATAAAAGCAGAACCTTTTAATAAACGTTTACCATAGAACGCTAAACCACCAACATATTCTTCACCATTCTTTTCTTTAAATAACTGTGCTAATGTTGATTCAACATAAGCTGTAGCCATTCCAAAGAAAGCTGAAATCCACATCCAGAATAGCGCTCCTGGACCACCAATAGAAATAGCACCTGTAACTCCTAAAATATTACCAGGACCTACACGCATTGCTGTTGATAAGAAGAATGATGCTAGTGGTGAAATTCCAGTATCATTATTCTTTTTTCTTTTTAAAATCTGTAATCCGTGTTTAAATTGTCTAACTTGAACAAAACGTAATCTTAATGTAAAATAGATCCCCGAACCAACAAGTAATAAAATTGCTAATGAGAAATTTCCTAGTACAGGAATATTAGCATACCAATCTAAGTTGGTTGGAAATTCCCAAAACAAATCTGAAATAACCTGTATTTTTTGACATATTGCATTAATAGCATCAAATAGGGTTTGCATATTTTTCCTCCCTTTCTTTTTTTCCATAAGTTAGTATAATATAAGTAAGAAAATAAAACAACAGGAAAAGATATGGAAAAATAAGGCTTTTTTTGAATAATAACAAAATATGCCTTATTAGAAAATATTGGTTTTATTATAATAATAAAGAAGAGAGTAATAAACAAATTTTTTTATCGTGATAAAAATAATGGAAAAATTTTTTTTATCATGTATAATAAAAATGAAGAGGAGATGAGAAAATGTATAAAGGTTTAAAGCCGTATTATAATATGGTGGAGTTTTTAGGTGAGGCACTGGGAGACAATGTAGAAATTGCATTACATGATTTAACAACACCTGAACAGGAAGTTATTGCTCTTGCAAATAAACATATCTCTGGTAGAGAGATTGGTGCTAAACTTTCTAATTTATCTATTCATTATTTAGAAACAAAACAATATGAAAAGAAAGATTTTGTTGTAAATTATAAAACAACTGGTCCTGATGGAAAATTATTAAAATCTGCAACTTATTTTATTAAAGAAGAAGGTAGAGACCTTCCTATTGGTATGTTATGTATTAATGTTAATATTTCTGATTTTGAATATATAGAATCAACATTAAAGAGAATCTTAGGTATAAAAGAAAATAAAGATGTTGAATATAAGATGGAAAATCCTATTGAAATATTATCTTCACCATTAGAAGAAATGGTTGATATTTACATAAAAGAATGTTTAGAACAAATGGGGTTCCCAAGCTATTTCTTAGTAGAAAGATTAAATGTAGATGAAAAAATTAAAGTTGTTAAATATTTACAAGAAAAAGGAACATTTAAAGTTAAAGGTGCTATTGTTTTAGTAGCTGAAAAATTAGCTGTAAGTGAACCAACAATTTATAGATATTTAAAGAAAATGTAGAGAGGAGAAAAATATGAAAGATATAGTATTTGTTACTGGACATAAAAATCCAGATACTGATTCTATTTGTAGTGCTATTGCATATGCTGATTTATTATTTAAAATTGGTAGATATAATGCAGTACCAGTAAGATTAGGAGAAATTAATAGAGAGACTGAATATATCTTAAAAAGATTTAATACTGAAATTCCTGTATTATTAAAAACAGTTAAACAAAAAGTAGAAGATCTTGAATATGATAAAGTTACTGTTTTTTCTAAAGAATTAACTTTAAAAACAGCTTGGGAATTAATGAAGCAACAAAATTTAAAGAGTGCTCCAGTATTAGATGATCATAGTCAATTGTTAGGATTATTATCTACATCTAATATTATTGAAGGATATATGGATGAATGGGATAGTGATATCTTAAAAGATGCTAATACACCTATTGAAAATGTCATTGATACATTAGCTGCAAGAGTACTTTATTTAGATAAAGAATTAAAAACAGTTAAGGGACGCATTCATATTGCTGCTATGACTAGTGAAGAAGCAATGAAGAGAATTGAACCTGGTGATGTAGTTATTGTTGGTGGAGATAGAGATGAAGCTGTTAAACATTTCATTGAAGGTCAAGTTTCTTTGATTATATTAACTGGTTCTTTAACTATTCCTGATGGATTATTACAACAATGTATTGATAATCATATTAGTGTTATTAGTACTTCATTTAATACATTTATGACTTCTCAACAGATTATTCAATCTATTCCTGTTGAGTATGTCATGCAGAAAGGTAATATTACTTCTTTTACTACTGATGATACAGTAGATTATGTAAAAGAAGTCATGAGTGAAACAAGATTTAGAAGTTATCCAGTTCTTGATTTCTTAGGTAGAGTTGTAGGTTCTATCTCACGTTTTCAAGTTTTAACTGGAATGAAGAAAAAAGTTGTACAGGTTGATCATAATGAACGAGGACAATCTATTGATGGTATTGAAGAGGCTGAAATATTAGAAATCGTAGATCATCATAGAGTTGCTGATATTCAAACTATTGGACCAGTATTATTTAGAGGTGAACCTGTTGGTTCAACTGCTACTATTGTAACTAAGTGTTATAAGGAATATGGTATTGAAATTCCTAAAGAGACTGCTGGTTTATTATTAGGAGCTGTTATTAGTGATACATTATTATTTAAATCTCCAACATGTACACCAACTGATACAAGAATTGCAAAAGAATTAGCAAAAATTGCAGGTGTTGATATTGTTGAGTTTGGTATGGAAATGTTTAAAGCTGGTACTTCATTAGTAGGTAAGAGCGTTGAAGAAATCTTTAATCAAGATTATAAGAAATTTAACTTCGGAGAATTATCTGTTGGTGTTGCTCAAGTTAATACTATGGACTTTGAAGGTTTTGCACCATATAAGAAAGATATGCTTGAATATATGGAAAAAGTTGCTAATAATAATGGTATGGAATTTACATTATTGTTATTAACTGATGTTATTAATGCTAATAGTGAAATCTTTGTTGCTGGACCTAAACCTGAATATGTTGAAAAAGCATTTAACTGTGAATTAGTTGATAGTCAGGCAAGTTTACCAGGAGTTATATCTCGTAAGAAACAGGTTGTTCCTGCTATCACAAACGCATTAGCTGGTTAAGAATCATCGCATGATGATTCTTTTTTCTCTATTTAAAAAAAGGATTTATTATAAATCCTTTTAGATAACTCCAAAATGTTTTAATGCATTATATAAACCATCATCATCAATATCATCAGTAACATAAGAAGCATGACTTTTGACTTCTTCACTTGCGTTACCCATTGCTACACTAATAGGTGTAAGACTAAACATGTCTAAGTCATTCATACCATCACCAAAAGACATTGTTTCTTTGATATTAATATGATAATGTTCTAAAACTTTAATAATTCCGTTTTGTTTTCCCCCGTTATTAGGAATAATATCTATAGCTAATGGATGCCATCTTGTTTTTTTAGAATGGGGCATTAATTGTAATATTTGATTTTCTTTGCTTTCGTCTATGTCATAAGGAATAACCTGATATATTTTTTCGTTTAGTCCACGATGTATATCATTAACAT
>JAXJVS010000049.1:0-1947 GCA_036308445.1 Bacilli bacterium
AAAGATATGTTAGTTAAAAAGATTAAAGGAGAATCTGAAAAGACAATTAACGGTCTTAATCAAAAATATGATGAATTATTAAAAGTAAACAAAGAAAAAGATGAACTTATTCAATTATTAAGAAATAATACTAATAATGATTATGAAGAATTAAAAGAAAAGTATAATCATCTATTAAAAGAAATAGAAGAAAAAGATAAACTTATTCAAAATAACAATGAAAATAAAGATAATGTAATAGATACTCAACAACAAAATAAAGATTTTATCAATGAATATAATAAAACTGATATTGAGGAAGAAGAAAAAATCGCAGTTGAAACTGTTACTGCAAAATACAAAATTATGATAGATAGTTTAACTGAAGATTTTATTAGAAGTACAGCTTCGATAAGATTAGAAAACAAGCAATTAAAAGAAGAATTATTAATGGTTAAAAAAGAAAAAGAAGAAAAAGAAGAATTCATTGATGAAATCAATAATTTATATAGTGCTTTAGATGAAATTAGAGGTAAATACAAAAAAGGTGAATAGAAATGAACTCTAATGATATAGATTTTTTATTTGATGAATATATTTCTAAAGCAAGAAAAGAAAAGAAGAGAAATAAGAAAATAATAAATATTGTTATTATTGTAGTTGTTGTATTTATTATATTTCAGCTTATTGGTATAGGTAGAGTTAATTCAAATACAATGGAACCTAATTATACTAATGGTAATATTATTATTTATGAAAAATGGACTAAAGATTTTGAAAAGAATGATATAGTTGTTATTGATTATGATGGTAAGATTATCATAAGAAGAATAATAGGGGTATATGGTGATCAAATAGATATTGATAATAGCAAGGGAATATTATTAATTAATGATGATAATGAAGATAATCAAGATATAAAAGGAATAACTGTAAGTGATCCTCTAGGAATAAAATTTCCATTATATGTCTCAGAAAATCATTATTTTGTTTTGTGTGATGATCGAAGTAATACGGCAGATTCAAGAAAAATAGGATGCATAAATAAATCAAGTATTATAGGAAAAGTTATCATTTCAATTTAATAGAGAAGGGGTGAGTTAAATGAAACCAAAAAAGAATATCTTTCCAATTCTAATATTAATAATTACAATTGTAAGCGGATTATTCATATATCCATTGGTCTTTGCAGATGATACATGTAAATATCATGAAAATCATGATGAACTATGCGGTTATGTAGAGAGTGTAAGTGAACAGCCTTGTACTCATGAACATGATGAAAATTGTTATAATGAGATATTAGTATGTACTAAAGAAGAACATATACATAATGAGGAATGTATTCAAGAAGTAAAAACTTTGATCTGTGACCATACAACAGAAGAAGAACATACTGATGATTGTTATAGTACTGAAGAAGAATTCATCTGTACTAAGGAAGAACATACTCATACTGATGATTGTTTAAAGGAGGAACTTGCTTGTACTCATGAACATGATGAAACATGTGGTTATGTAGAAGCGGTTGTTGGTCATGAATGTACACATATATGTTCAAATTGTGATAAAGAATTAGTAAGAGAAGCTACTCTTTCTTTCAACGCTGACTCTAATATTCAAATAGAAACTGAACTTATCGGCCAAGAAGGTGAGGACTCAGTTTATTTCTATTTGAAGATGAATAAAGATTTATTGGATTATATTGATTTAGAAGAAGATAATGGTGTTTATTCTGTTGGATGTGAAGATAATATAAGATTAGAATTAGAACCTATATATTTCAGTAATGATATAGATAATGTGTATTTGAAATATGAACAAAATTATAATTCTAGTATAAAATTTGAGATACCAATCAACATTCCTGAAGATATGATAGATGAAAAAATATATCTGACTACAGCTTCTAGCTATAATGAAACAGAGCAAAAAGAACTTTCTAGTTTAACGATAGATGATGATAAT
>JAXJVS010000050.1:0-53569 GCA_036308445.1 Bacilli bacterium
CTCTAAAGACAATCCTACCTGAACATCATTAACTAAATAATCTCTTAATCTCTGCATGTTTTTTTCTTTATTTGAACATCCAAATAACAATATTAAACATAAACATATAATAATCTTTTTCATAGTATTATCTTTACCCTGCAGTAAAACTGTGTTTAAATACTGGCGAAGTATAAACAAGTTTTACTCCTCCCTCTTGAAAAGCTGCTACTGATTGAGTTCTATAAGAACAAGATAATGTTACAGTTCTTCCAGTACTAGATAACACAGCATTTGTTGAAGCATCTACAAAATTAGTAGTAAAAGCATATCCTGCATTATCATATGTTAAAGATAAATATGGACCACTATACGAATGTATTATTCCTGTGTTTTCATTTACTCTCAAAGTACTTTCTAATCTAGTCTCAACAGTGATAGTTTTACCATTTTGAGTAAACTGATCTAAAAAATCTTTATATACAGGCTTTGATGTAGTCGCATATAATTCTATCTTTGAAGAATTTCTAGAATACGACAATCTATTATCCACAAAGTAATTAGATATAGTTTCATAGTCTCCATTTTCATAATTTATTTTATTATTATTACAAAAATCATTTCGAACACTTTGCCCATCAATATTAATTACATCATATTCATAATTATTATTAAAAATTTGAACAGTCCACTCTTCAAATTTATTTTTTTGCTCTACTGCTAAAATGGGACTACAATTCAAGATACAAAAAGCAACGGACAAAAAAACTACAATCATTCTTTTTATCATTTATTATTCCTCCCTTATTATCCTGCAACAAAAGAATCATTAAATCTACCAAATACTTGATCAGCTAATCCAGGAATATTAGCCGGGTATAAGACAATATCGTATGACCCTTTAGCAGTTATAGTTCTATGACTATCTGAATATGTTGCACTAGTCGTTATATTTTTCATTTGCCCAGATATTATATTGCTTGTTAAACTTATTAGCGTCAGACTAGGTCCTTCATATGAGCGTATAACTCCAGTATTTTCATCTACTCTTATGGTAATGCTTAATTTAATTGTTGCTGTAAATTCACAATCCTCATTTTCTCCATTATGATAGAACAATTTATATTGTGTTTTGGTTGTTGCTAATGCTCGAGTTTGTATTTCTTCGCCAATAAATGAATACCTAAGTTCGTTTGTTCGAAAATAATCCAATATTTTTTGATAGTTCTTATTTTTATAATATTCGTGATTAGCTGACATAAATTCAGATTTACAAGATGATCCATCTTTTAATATTACATCATATGTATCTAAATTCATTACATTGTCTGTCCATTGAATAAATTCATTGATCGCATCATTTTGCTCTGCTGCTAAAATAGGACTACAGCTAAGTACCAATAACGATAAACTCATTCCAATCCCTATCAAACATTTCTTAAATCTTATTAACATTACTAACACCTCCACTCTTAATTAAAATCAATATTATTATAAATAAAATCGAAATAAATTTTTCTTGGAATTACTCTTTTTCATTCCTTTTACAACATAGTTATTTCTATATACATATTATCATAATCATAATCTTACATTTTAAAATTTCAATTAAACGTATTAATTTATTATTCGAATGTCATTCCTATTGTTATAGATATCTCTTCCTCTTCCTGTGAAATCTGTATATTACCATGATATTTTTCTACTATACTTCTTATTATTTTAAGACCTAATCCATGATTCTTACTGCTTCTTGCATTAAAGTCGATATCTTTTTTACAATCATTTCTAACCACAATAAATAAATATGGAGACTCTACATTTATCTTAATATATACATGTCCTTTAGAATCTTTAGCAGCACAACAAGCATTATCTAATAAGTTAAAAACTAAAATACTTAAATCTACATAATCCATTTTCAAGCCTTCTATATTTATTTCGTATTCTAATTCAACATCAGAATATTCTTCTAATTTAGAATTCATTATTGCATCAAGATAAACATTACCTGAAAGTTGTCTTTTCATTACATTAAGTTGTTCTAACTGTGGTAATATACGGCAAATATATCGATTTATATCCTCTTTATTTTCTAATTCCTTTATAATGGTGAAATGATTTTTAATATCATGCTTTATATTTCTGATTTCTTTTTCATCTTCTTCATATAATATTAAAAAATGTTCTATATTTTTGTGAACTGCTAATATCAAAGCATCTAATTCTTTTTTCTCAGTAAATACAATAAATTTATTAAAATAAACAAAAAATAAAAACCAAACTGTAATATATATTATAAACACAAAATATAGATATCCATTTATAATTCCTTCGTTATTCATCCATAAAAAAACGATATTAGCAAATGAAATCATAATATTAATTAATCCCAATAACAAACTGTATTCTTCAATAATATGAACTAATGGAAGCACATTAATTCGTTTAAAATGCCAAAGAATCATACCGGCTATTATAGGAGTTAAAAACAAAGAAATTTTTATTAAATCTTCAAAGATATAGAAATAATTATTTGTTTCAAACATAACAAAAATATTTATATACTGTAAAAGATAGATAATAAAAACTGAAACCATACTGTAAACAAGAAAAAAAAACGTTGAACAAAAAAATGAAAGATCTTTTTTCACTATAAAGGAGATAATGAAAAAACCTCCTATAATATAAATAATACTTTCTATAAAAATATTTTCAAAATCATAAGCAAAAACAAAACTTAAAATTATAGTACATATAGTCAATTCAAATATTTTCAGTTTCCTATTCAAATAATTACAAACAAACAAAATCAAACAAACAAGATATATACAACTATTTGCATAATTAATAAACTCCACATATTCACCTCCAATTAATCAATATTTTTTGAATATTTCTTCAATTGTTGTTTTCTCCTCACACTAATTTCAAATAATTGTTTAATGCCTTTAACATAAACTTTATTATCAATAATATGAATAACCTTTGATACATTAACAAGTGTACTTCTATCTATATAAACAAAGTTATTTCCTAGTTTCAAAGCCATCTCCTTCAATGTATATCCGTGTATAATATATGTTTGATTATGGTAAACCAAGCCTATTGTTTTATACCTAATATACTGAGCATACACAATATCATTAATGATAAAATCAAATTTCTGACCATTTATTTTTAAAGTTATGCACTCTTGATTTTGTATATCAGCAATTACAGCATTAATTGTTTTTCTCATCATATCTTTACTATCACTTTTTTCTATAAAAGCATAAACATTTTCTCCAAAAGCTTCTTTCATTCTTTGAGAATGCCCAGTGAGAAATATAATTCTTTGATCTCTATGTTCTTTAGAATATCGTATACCATCATAATCTGGCATCTCAATATCCAATAATAATAATTCAAACTTTCTATTTGATTTTTCCATATCACTTAAACTAGTATATGTATAAACATGATGATTACTTAAATCTAATTTACGAACAATTATATCCAAGAAGATTTTTTCATCATCAATGATTGCAATATTCATAAAGTCTCACATCCTATATAATATTCCTATAAAGATTATATAAAAAAAGAATAAATAATTCTATTTATTCTCTATTTTGACACTTAAACACACATAAAAAACATGGGATTTCTCCCATGTTTTTATATAGTTTATGTTTTTTATCTTTTTACTCTATCTAAATGCCAGATATCTTGTACATAATCTTCAATAGTTCTATCTGAAGAGAAGAATCCTGATTTAGCAATATTTACTAAACACATCTTAGACCATTGTTGTCTATTTTGATATAATCCATTAATTTTTTCTTGTGCTTTTAAATAGTGTTCAAAGTCAGCAAATAAGAAGTATTCATCATTCTTATTCATTAATTCATCAAAGATCATTCTAAATTCTTCTCTTGAAGAATGGAATGTTCCATCAACTAATGAATCAACAACTCTCTTAATCTTAGGATTATTATTGTAGTAATCCCAAGCACGGTAGCTACCATTCCATCTTAATTGATTAATTTCATTATCTTTTAAACCAAAGATAACAACATTATCATCACCAACACGTTCTGCAATTTCAACATTAGCACCATCTAAAGTACCTAAAGTAACTGCACCATTCATCATAAACTTCATGTTTCCAGTACCACTTGCTTCTTTACCAGCAGTAGAAATTTGTTCAGAAACATCAGCAGCAGGCATAATCTTTTCAGCAATAGTTACTCCATAGTTTTCAATAAATACAACTTTTAAATATTTATTTGTATCTGGATCATTGTTTACAACATCAGCAACACTATTAATTAATTTAATAACTTTCTTAGCGAAATAGTATGCTGGAGCTGCTTTAGCACCAAAAATAAATGTTCTTGGATAAATTCTAAAGTTAGGATTAGCTTTCATTTCCTGATATAAGTAAATAATGTGTAAAACGTTTAATAATTGACGTTTATATGCATGTAATCTCTTAACTTGAATATCAAAGATACTATTAACATCTACATCAATACCATTGTGTTCTTTAATATAATCAGCTAATACTTGTTTTCTTTGTTGTTTTACATTGAAGAATTTACCTTGTACAATTGAATCATCTACATAATCCATTAATTTTTCTAATTCTTCAGGTTTTTTAACCCATCCATCACCAATTGCTTCTTTCAATAAATTAGTTAATTCAGGATTTGAATAAGCTAACCATCTTCTATGAGTAATACCATTTGTTTTGTTATTGAATTTTGTTGGATATAATTGGTTGAAATCTTTCATTTCTTGTTGCATTAAGATATCAGTATGAAGTCTTGCAACACCATTTACACTAAAGCTTCCTGCGATAGCTAAATGAGCCATATGCACTTGACCATCTTTGATAATCATAACTCTATTTAATAGTTCATCATCACTATCAGTTGCTTGTTTTACAAAACCAATAAATCTTCTATTGATTTCTTCAATAATCTGATAAATTCTTGGTAATAATGTCTGCATTGTTGATACAGGCCATTTTTCTAATGCTTCAGCTAAGATTGTATGGTTTGTATAAGCCATAGTCTTAGTTGTAATTTCCCATGCCTCATCCCATTCCATATCATATTCATCAATTAATAATCTCATTAATTCAGGAATTGCTAATACAGGGTGAGTATCATTTAATTGAATAACATTCTTTTCATGTAAATTCTTTAATGATGGATAAATTTTTAAATGTGATCTAATAATTGATTGTAATCCTGCTGAAACAAAGAAATATTGTTGTTTTAAACGTAAAGTACGTCCTGCAAGAGTAGAATCATCAGGATATAAGTTTAAACAAATATCACTTACTTCTTCGTTATATTGTCTAAAATCTTTGTTTGTTGGAATATGATCACTTGGTTCAGCATGCCATAAACGTAATGTATTTGTTACTGTAGTATCATTACCAATAATAGGTACATCATAAGGAACCCCTCTTACGCATTCTGCATCAACATGATTCCATTTTTTAGTTGTATCATTCCATACAACTTTTCCCCAGAACTTAACATCAACAGCATGTTTAGGTTTTCTAACTTCCCACATATTTCCTAATTTTAACCATTGATCTGGTACTTCTATCTGATATCCATTTTCAATTTTTTGTTTAAATAAACCATATTCATAACGAATAGTATTACCAAAAGCAGGATAAGATAAAGAAGCTAATGAATCCATGAAACAAGCAGCTAAACGACCTAAACCACCGTTACCTAAACCTGCATCAGATTCTAATTCTTCTAATTCATGAATATTAATTCCATAATCTTTTAATCCTTCTTTTGCGATATCATAGATACCAAGATTCATCATATTGTTAACTAACAAACGCCCCATTAAGAATTCCATAGAGAAATAATGAATTTGTTTTTGTTCATTAGCTTTAACTGCTAACTTAGTCATAGCCCAGTTTACTGAAGCATAATCTCTAACCATTGATTCAAGAACCATGAATTTTTCAGTAACATGAGATTCTTCTACTGTACGTCCGTACGATTCAATAATTCTCTTAGAGAATTCGTACTTAAATTCTTCTTTTGTTTTAAACATTAATTTTTTCCCCCGTTATCTTACTTTTTCTTTTTTTCTCTTTTCAACTCCAATATCATACCCGAAAATGGAGCAATGTCAACAGAAATCGAATTTTCTTTGCTTAAAACCGCTATTTTTTCTGATTTTATAGCCTTTTTATTTACAAAATTGCCACCTGTATAAATATCATTATCTGTATTAATTATCTCTTTATAAGTACCTTCTACTGGAACTGGAATGCGATATCCATTATGAGTATTACCAATAAAATTAAGTACTGTAATTAATACTTCTCCATCAGGAGCATATCTAGCATAAGCAAAGACACTTTGCTTTTTATCATCAACAACTAACCATTCAAATCCTTCTGGATAATAATCATATTGATATAATGCTGGATGAGTATTAATCAAATGATTTAAATCTCCAAAATATTTATGGAATGAGTCATGTTGAGGGAATTTTAAAATTTCCCATCCTAATGCTTTCTTTTCATCCCATTCTTTATATTCTGCTAACTCATTACCCATAAAGTTTAACTTCTTACCAGGATGAGTCATCATATAAAGATATAAAGCTTTAGCTTGCGCAAATTTTTGGTCATTATTTCCCCACATTTTATCTAAAATTGTACCTTTACTATGTACAACTTCATCATGAGAGAAAGGTAAAATATAGTTTTCTCCATAGAAATACATCATAGAGAAAGTAAGTTTATTATGAGCATCATCATATTGACGATAAACAGGATCCTTTTTAAAATAAGATAAAGTATCATTCATCCAACCTAAGTCCCACTTATAATCAAATCCTAATCCTCCAACTTCAGGAGCTCTTGTAACTCTTGGATAACTAGTTGAATCTTCTGCAATCAACATAACCCCTGGGAATCTTCTATTCATATGAGAGTTCATACGTTTCATAAATTCTATTGCACCATCATTAACTCCTCTACTTTTATCACCTTTCCAATAGATTAAGTTACTGATTGCATCAAATCGAATACCATCAATATGGAAATAATCAGCCCAGAAATGAACTGCAGACATTAAGAAACTTCTAACTTCTTCTCTACCAAAATCAAAATAACAGCTATCCCATTCTGTATATCTTAAATTAATATCTGGATATTCATAAACACATCCACCGTCAAATTGATATAAACCATGTGCATCTTTTACAAAGTGTGCCGGAACAAAATCCATAATAACACCTATATTATTTTTATGACATGCATTAATAAATTTCATTAATTGTTTTGGATGTCCATATCTACTTGTTGCACTGAAATATCCAGTTGCCTGATATCCCCAAGAACCATCAAATGGAAATTCATTTAAAGGCATTAATTCAATATGACTAAATCCTTTTTCTACAACATAAGGAATAATTAAATCTATCAATTCTTCATAAGAATAGAATTCACCATCTTCAGTATCAGTAAAATCTTTTTTCATTTTCCAAGAACCAATATTAGCTTCATAAATATTTAAAATCTTATCAAAATTCTTAGTTCTTTTGTTTAACCATCTCTTATCAGCCCATTTAAATCCATCTATCTTATAAACTTTAGAAGCAGTAGATGGTCTTAATTCACTAAAGAACGCATAAGGATCAGCACGATCTAAAACTCTACCATCAACAGATTTAATACGATATTTATAAGTATCATACTGTTTAACACCAGGAATAAAAATAGTCCAGATACCTCCATAATGATAACGTTGCATTTCATATTCAGTACCATTCCAATTATTAAACGAACCAACAACTTGTACCCCTTTTGCATGAGGAGCATAAACAGTAAAACGAACACCCTTTTGTCCATCTACCTCTTCGAAATGAGCTCCAAATACTTTATACATTTCTAAACAATTACCTTGATGAAATAATTGAATCAAAAAATTGTCTAACATATATTTCTCCTTTCATAAATATATACATTCATGTTTATATTATACTATAAATTGAAACCGTTTTCTATCCCTTCTTAAATAAGAAAATTGTTATTAGATACATATCAAAAAATTTTTATATTTTACAAGTTAAAGATAGATAAAATAAATTATCACCTTTTTATAATATTATCAGATAATTATATTATGATTAATTTAGCTGTTCCTGTTGATACTCTTCCACTATATAACTGTACTCAAAATATCAAACTTAAAACCATAGAAACCTTTTCTTATATTTTTAATGATAATATAGATTTCTTAACTCATCTCTACAATATTGGTAAAATGCACTCTATTACCTCCGATAACATTCACAAAACCATTGTCCGTAGCTCCATTTATCTCGGTTGGGACTACTATGAATGTCCTCTCTAGTATGAGGAAACCATCACTCCTTACTCTTGTCACTCTATATCCTACACAAAGTGTGGCATCAAGGAAACTAAGCAACGTGCTGCCTATGTTACTTCCATGGCTTTGGCTGCTCCTCACAAAGTCTAATAATTTCTTTTTTGTCTTCATATGTTAATTTTGCCAAAATAAATCCCCTCCAGTCGGCGCTGATTGATAATCATTGTCTTTAGCCAATGATTATCAATTCTTTGTCCAACCAAAGGGGTTCAGTTCATCTCAGGAGTTTATCTGATCTGTATTTCATTGATATTTTTTAAAATGATATTGATAGTTCCATCACTTTGAACTTCTTTTTTTATATTCTCACCATTAATATAATCATCAATCAAAACATTAACTTCAATATCTGTATCTAGCACTAGTTTACACTTATCCATAGAAGTAGTAGCTACTGTATAGATTTCATCTTCTTCACCAATACCCATATCCTTAAGCATCAATTCACTTTCTTCTTGTGCTTGATAATCTCTTTCTAAAACTTTTTTCACAATTGCAAGTGGTTTTATTGGTAAATGGTTTTCCATTCTCGAAATAACTTCTTGTTTCATTAAAGGTAAAGCTTCCACATCATTAACATGATACATGTCATCCATTTTATTCACAACTTTTTTCATTGTATTATATTTTTGTTTATCAGTTAATTTTTCTTCACCTTTAATCCACTGAGCATTTAAATAATAGTCATTTCTACCATCAATCATATATTTCTTTTCAATAATAGATAATTGACTTGTTTCAGTATTAATAACTATAGCTTCATCTATTGCACTACCTTGAGTAGGTAATACTTGTTTCTTAGTAATTCTTACATTACCTTCTTCTACTACACTAAAAGGAATATAACGATAATTAAGTTTCAATACTGCAATATATCTCTCTCCATCCTTATAACAATCTACAACCAAAACATTACAATTAGGCATTTCCTCAATAACTGAACCTAAAGCATATAATTTATCAGTAATTTCTTTAGCCTGTAATATGAACTCTTCATCACTTTCAATCATCTTATTAGCTCTTAAAATAAGTTCATGTAAACTACCAACAGTTAATTCTTTTAAAGCGGAAGAATATAAAGCTTTTTCTACTTTCTTTTTATAATAATCTATAGAAGTTTCATTTAAATCTACAAACTCATTAGAATAATAGATATGTCTATGTTCAAAGTCTAACATATGCATTATTATTTTATTTATAATAATTGTATTCATCTTTCATCACCGATGGTATTATATCATAAATATTTCATTTTAAGAAATTATTTTATATAATAAATGAAAAGGAGGATTTTTAATGAAAATAATTATAGCCCCTAGTAAAACAATGAAATATCTTAAAACAACCATAAAAGGTAAAGACATATTATATAAAGAAGAGAATGAATACCTACATCATATATTAAAACAATATAATGATGAAGAAATCATGTCATTAATGAAAATTAGTTACAAACAAGCAACAAAAGTTATGGATTATCTTAATAATGATAAAAAACATCCTGCTTTATATTCATATACAGGTACTGTATTTCAACAATTAGAATTAGATAAATATCAAGATTCAGAATATGATTATCTAGATAAACATCTCAATATTATGTCAGCTTACTATGGTGTATTAAACTACAATTCTATGATTACTCCATATCGTTTAGATATGACTATGAAACCTAATGAGATAAATCTTTATGATTATTGGTATACACCAATATATCAATATTTTAAAGAAGAAGACTATATTATTTCTTTAGCTTCTAAAGAATTCACATCTATGATTAAACATCCTTATTTGATCTTTATTGATTTCATTATTGTAAAGAATGGCAAACCTACAAGAAACGCTATGTTAATAAAAAAAGCTAGAGGTCAAATGTTAAATCAAATGATTATAAATAAAACAGTAGATTTGGATGATTTAAAAAAATTATCATTTGATGGTTTTCAATACAACGAAGAACAATCTCATAAAAATATCTTTGTATACATAAAAACAGTCGAGTAATTCGACTGTTATTTCTTTAGTAAATCTTTTAAATAAGTATATTGCATACCTTCTTGTAAAGGATTACTGTCTCCACCAAGACAATCTAATAACGTATAAGCAAACTGAAGAGTAGCAGCTGGACCTCTACCTGTAACTATATTGTCACCTACTTCTACTAACGAATCAGTAAATATTCCTGAAGGAATCTGTTTTTCAAAACCTGGATAACATGTAAATTTCTTTCCTGAAACAACATTTGCGGTTTGTAAAGAAATAGGTCCAGCACAAATAGCACCAATCCATTTCTTTTTATCATTCATTTCTTTTAATAAACTAATAACTCTCTCATCAGATTGTAAATGAGTAGCTCCAGGAAGTCCACCTGGTAAAATAACCATATCAAAATCCTTATTACAATCATCAAACAATTCATTCATTTTTACTACTATTCCATGGCTACTAGTTACTTCCAAACTATCCATTCCTATCATAACACAAGGAATCTTAGCACGAGCAAACACATCAACAACTGTTAAAGCTTCAATAGTTTCAAAACCATCTTTAAATAATACTGCAACTTTCATATTCTTTACCAATCTATAATTTCCTTTCTCTTATTTACATCATTTAATGCATTAATGAATTCCTGAAGCTTGATCATTTTCACTTCAGTTTTATCTTTATTTCGATAACATGCCTTATTTTCATTTTCTAATAATGCAAACGGTACTTTATTATATGTAACTCTAGCATTTACAATTTCATATGTTTTTGTTTCACCCACTGTTTTTTCAATAATATCTCCTGTTAATAAACAGCTATACGCATAATGAGTAATAACCTGTTTAGATTTATCAGTTAATACTTCCTCACCATTTGGACCTTTTAATTGAATATATTTAGTAAATGTCTGATTTTGACTTATTGTATATTCATTTATCTTTTCACCTTTTTTTACAACAACTTGACAAGCTGTATAATCTGATGAAGATTTATCTTTAGATATAGCATCTATATATTCACTTTTTATAATAACATTTTCTGCAACTAATGTTATTTTACTTGGTTGTTCTTTTTCAGATTGTTTGACTTCTTCTCTAGGAATCAAAAATACTCCTACAATTACAATGATTAAAACCATTATACCGATAATAGAATATTGTGCTTTTCTGGTTAATTTTGGCATATTATAACCCCCTTTTCTAATATTCTAACATGATTGTTCGTTTTTTACAAACTACACATTTATTTAATAATGTGATATGATTATAAAGTGGAGGTGATAGAATTGGAAATTAAAAAGGATAAAACCTTGGCATATATTACTTATGCAATTGTATTATCATTTGTAATGTTCAATCTAAAATTCGTTTTTAACACATGTAAAGATATCATTGCTTTAGCAACACCTTTTTATATAGCAATTGTTATCGCTTTTATATTAAATATTCCAATGAAAAAAATAGAGAAAATACTATCAAAAAAAATAGATAAAAAAAACTTACTGAGAGGTATCTCATTAGCTTTAACTCTCATTCTAGCATTAGCTTTAATAATACTTTTTTCTTCATTTATTATCCCTAAAATTCTTGATAGTATAGCAACTATTTTTACCAACCTTGTTGATTATATTTCTAGTCTTGTCACTATTATTAATAAATTATTAGAACATTTACCAATAAATTTCACATTTAATTTAAGTGCTATTGAAGAAATGATTCAAAAAAACTTTGATATTAATAATTTTATTGTTGAAGGTACAAACATCTTAAGTGAAACAGGAATAAATATCATTTTTAAATCTATTGGTATAGTTGGTACTTTTATTAATAGTGTTACTGCATTTATGATGGGACTATATTTACTTGCAAATAAAGAAACTCATATAGCCCAATTAAAGAAATTCATCACTTTTCTATTTGGATATAAAAAAGCTTTAAATATAATAGATATTGGTAAAGAAGCTAATCATTATTTTAATGGATTTGTTTCAGGGCAATTACTAGAGTGTTGTATTTTTATGTTTTTAATATATATAGCCTTGAAAATTACAGCTGTCCCATTCCCAGAACTTGTTGCAGTGATTTCAGGTGTCTTCTGTTTAGTTCCAATGTTTGGGGCATTTGTAGGATTCTTTATTAATTTCTTACTTATCCTTGCAGTTGAAGTTGATAAAGCTTTTATCTTTGCTATAGCATTTATCATTCTTCAACAATTTGAGGGAAATGTTGTTTATCCTAAAGTTGTTGGAAATGCAGTAGGAATATCTGGACTATATGTATTATTATCCTTAGTTGTATTTGGGAATTTATTTGGATTTGTAGGATTGCTAATTGCAGTTCCAAGTATGGCCCTTATTTATGCAGTAGCTAGTAGAGTCATTAATATTGCTTTATATCGTAGACATATAGAAGTTACTGATAAAGAAATATATAAACTTGACGAAAAAGGAAATAGAATAACAAAATAAAAAAATGCTATCATATGATAGCATTTTTTAATACTTAATATTTGATTCAGCCAAGAATCTTTCAAAATCTTCATCAGTACCTAATACAAAATGAGTATCTGATACTTTATGATTTGTACCCGCTTCATAATCCAAACCGCTTTGCTCATAACTATAAGTTAATGAAGTACGTGTTTTTTCAACTTGAGGATTTGGATGTGGAATTGCAGATAATAATGATTTAGTATATGGATGTAAAGGATTTTCAAAAATTTCTTCTGCTGTTCCTTCTTCTACTAAATGACCTAAATGTAGAACCCCAATACGATTACTAATATATTTAACCATTGATAAATCATGAGCAATAAATAAGAAAGCAGTATTTGTTTCCTTTTGAATCTTTTTCATCAAATTAACAACTTGGGCTTGAATAGAAACGTCTAAAGCAGAAATAGCTTCATCAGCAATAATTAAGTTTGGATTCATAATTAGCGCTCTAGCAATACCAATACGTTGCCTTTGTCCGCCAGAGAATTGATGTGGATAACGTGTTGCATGTTCTCTAGATAACCCAACTAATTCTAAGATTTCATATACTTTCTCATTTCTCTCTTCTACAGAAGAATATGTTTTATGAATATCTAACCCCTCTGCAATAATATCTAATACTTTTTTTCGAGGATTTAAACATGCCATTGGATCTTGGAAAATCATTTGCATATTTGTACGCAATTCCTTTAATGCTTCTTTACTCATTTTTCCGCCAATTTCTTGACCATTATAAACAATTGATCCAGAAGTAGGTTTATATAAACGAATAATACTTCTACCAGTAGTAGACTTCCCAGAACCAGATTCACCTACTAATCCATAGGTTTCTCCTGGCATAATCTGAAAAGATATATCATCTACCGCTTTCACTGTAAAATTACGAGAAACTTTAAAATGTTGTTTTAGATTTTTTACAACAAGGATTGGTTTTTGATTAATCATTTTTTAACCCCTCCTTTTTCATCTTTTCAATACGTTTTTGTAATGATTCAGGCATCTCTACCTTAGGTGCTTTTTCATGCATAAGCCAACTAGCCACCTTATGAGTTGAAGAACCAGGAACTTTAAACATAGGAGGTTCGACTCTCAAATCAATATTTAAAGCATACTGATTTCTAGGAGCAAAAGCATCTCCCTTAACTTCATGTGCTAAATTTGGTGGTGTACCAGGAATAGTATATAACTCATCATCATCTGTATCTAAATCAGGCATAGATGATAACAATCCCCAAGTATATGGATGACGAGGATCAAAGAAAATTTCATCAATAGTTCCAGTCTCAATAATTTTACCTGCATACATAACATTAACATAATCAGCAACTTTAGCAACTACTCCTAAATCATGAGTAATGTAAATAACTGATAAATTTTTCTTCTTTTGAATATCTTGAATTAATTCTAGAATTTTAGCCTGAATCGTTACGTCTAAAGCAGTTGTTGGTTCATCACATATTAATACATATGGATCACAAGATAATGCTATCGCAATAACAATTCTTTGTCTCATCCCACCAGATAATTGATGAGGATAGTTTTTCATACGCTTTTCTGCATCATTAATGCCTACTAATTCTAATAATTCTAAAGCCTTAGCAAAAGCTTCTTCTTTAGTTTTTCCATAATGATAAATCATTGGTTCCATAATTTGTTTACCAATAGTCATAGTTGGATTCAATGAAGTCATAGGATCTTGGAATACCATGGCAATTTTACGACCACGAATTTCCTTTTGCATTTCTTTTTCACTTAATTTAACAATATCTCTTTCCTGTCTTTCACCAGTATATTCATCATACCAGACATAATCAATACTTCCACTATCAATAGTTCCATTATTTGCTAAAATACCCATAATTGCTTTTGTAGTTACAGATTTTCCAGAACCTGATTCACCTACAATTGCAACGGTTTCACCTTTATATAAATCAAAGTTAACTCCTCTAATGGCATTGACTTTTCCTGCATCTGTTTTAAATGAGATATTCAAATCTCTGATTTTTAATATTCTTTCTCTCTCAGCCATAAATTACATCTCCTTCATTGTAGGGTCTAATGCATCACGTAGACCATCCGCAAATAAGTTGAAACTTAACATTAAAATTGCTAAAACTATAGCAGGAATTAACATCTGATAAGGATAAACCTGGAAAAGTTCAAATCCATCATTAACCAAAGTCCCTAATGATGCTTCCGGAACACTTAAACCTAAACCTACGAAAGCCAAATATGCTTCATAAAAAATAGCATTAGGAATGGTCATCATACACATAATAATTAACTGATTAAAAATATTAGGTAAAATTTCTCTAAAAATAATGAAAATACTTCCAGCTCCCAAAGTACGAGATGCTAAAATATATTCTTCTTCTTTTACTTTTAATACTTGTGCACGAGTAATACGAGACATTGGAATCCATTCAGTAAATGCTAAAGCAACAATAACTGTTGTTAATGAAGCTTTCATTACAGTTAATAATAATGTTAGAATAACTAATGTAGGAATAGAGTTCATAATTTCTTGAAATCTTTGTAAAACTGCATCTATCTTGCCACCAAAGTATCCAGAAACTAATCCATAAATTAAACCTACTGTTACATCAATAACAACAGCAACAATAGCTATAAATAATGAAACACGTGTTCCCTTCCAAGTTCTAACAAATAAATCTCTACCAAATTTATCAGTACCAAAAATATGTTCTAAACAAGGTTTTATATTTGAAATAGCTGTATCCATTGCGTCATATTCCCATTGACTAACAATAGGAACAATAATTGCTAAGATTGCAAATAAAATAATAACACAAGCGCCAATAACAGCACCTTTATTTTTAGCAAATCGATCTAAAGCATCCTTCCAAGCAGGTTTAGCGGGTGCAATATAATCTTTAGTAATATCATGGGCTTCACCAACAAATTCAAAATCATTTGGCAAAAATTCAAATTTATCCATCACTAATCACCCTTTCCTAAACGAATTCTTGGATCAATTAATCCATATGAAATATCTATCACAAACACAATTACAACATACATTACTGCATATAAAAACGAACAAGCTAATACAATATTATAATCATTAGCAGGAATACTATTAATCAATAACTTTCCTAATCCAGGAACACCACAAATCTTTTCAACAACCATAGTACCTGTCATTAAGTTAACTAAAATTGGTCCTAAAATTGTGATAACAGGAATTAAACCATTACGTAATGCATGTTTAATAATTAATGTTTTTCTATCCAAACCTTTTGCTTTTGCCAATGTAATATATTCACTATTTAATACAGAAATCATTTCAGTACGAGTAAAACGTGCTACGTTTGCAATAACGCTCATTGATAAAGCTAATACTGGTAAAATAGAGCTAAATAATGGGTTTCTACTACTATACTGTAATGGTAAGATTTTCAATGTATTTCCAAATAACATAACCATCAATAATGCAAATACAAATGATGGAATTGATACACCTAAAACCGAAAAAATAGTAGTAATAGTATCCCAGATTGTATTCTTCTTTAAAGCAGCTACAACTCCTAAGAACATACCAACAATTGTACCAAACACACAAGCAGCAATACCATAAACAAATGAGATCTTAGCAGCATCACCAACTAATCCAGCAACAGAAAAATCTTTATATAATACATAAGAAACACCAAAATCACCAGTAACCATATTTTTTAAATAATTTAGATACTGAATAATCAAAGGTTTATCCAAACCATATTTTACATTCGCAGCAGCAATTTGCGCAGCCGTCATCTTTTCTGAATTAAATGGAGTACCTGGCAAAGATCTAATCATCATAAATAATATAGTCAAAATAGCAAATAACGTAATCGCTGAAATAATAATACGTTTAATTATATATTTTGCCATTGATTTGTCCATTTTTCTCATCCTTTCTCTAACAAAGAAACACATTATAGCTATTCCATAATGTGTTTCTAATAACTTTTAATTTTTTTATTCAGCTATATCAACATAAGTAAATGTCCAAGGTACACCAACAGCAGCGTTAACTAAACCAGTAACTTTGCTTGATTGTAATGTAGCAGAACCTTTTTCAAACACTGGAATATAAGCATAATCTTCCATGATGATTTTTTCTGCATCAATCATTAATTGATAACGAGCACTTAAATCACTTTCATTTAAGACTTGTCTTAATAACTTATCATAATCAGCATTTTCATATCCACCATAGTTGTTACTATTAGTTGAACTTAATAAGTTTAAGTATGTTGTTGGATCTGCATAGTCAGGTCCCCAACGAGTACAAGCGATGTCATATTTACCGTTTTTCATTTTGTTGTTAATTCTATCTTGCTTAGTTGTAGCAGTCATAGTAATTGTTAAACCATTTAATTTACTGAAAGCAGCTTGTAAGTATTCAGCCATTGTATCCATAGGACTTTCATCAGTACCATATAATAAGTTAATTTCAATACTATCTTTACCTAATTCTTTTAATCCAGCATCTAAATATGCTTGAGCTTTATCTAAATCATATCCAGTGTAAACATCTGCTAAATCACGGAAATCTTTACCATCTGGACTCTTAGATAATTGAGATGGAACAAATCCACTAGCAGCTCTAGAACCATCTTTTAAGATGTTAGTAGCTAAATCATCTCTATTAATTGCATAAGCTAATGCATAACGAATATTTTTGTTAGCAATATATTCATTTTTAAAGTTCATTGATAAATAGAATAAGTAACCTTCATTATAGCTTGCATATTCATCAGAATCTTTGTATTTATCTACTAATTCTGAATCAATCTTACAGAAGTAGTTATCACCTTGTTCAAATCCCATTGAAGCTGTACTTGCATCTTGAACTAATAATAATTCTAATCCATCAAGTTTAACAGCATCAGCGTTATAATAATCAGGATTCTTTTCATATACTGCAACTTTACCAATTTCCCATTCAGTTAAAATAAATGCACCATTAGAAATTAAAGTTTCTGGTGAAGTAGCATAATTTTCTTCCCCAACTTCATTAATGAAAGCTTCATTTTGTGGATAGAAGCATGGGAATGACATTAAATCTGTAAAGAATGGACATTTAGTAGCTAAAGTAACAACTAATGTTTTATCATCAGCAGCTTTAACACCTAATGTATTAAAATCTGTAGTTTCACCATTTAATAATGCATCAGCACCTGCAATATTTGCACCATCAGATCCAAACATATATGCATAGTTACCTGCATTTTTAATAATTCTTTGCCAAGCGTAAACGAAATCGTTAGCTGTAACTGGAGTTCCATTTGACCACTTAGCATCTCTTAATTTAAATGTATAAACTAATCCGCTACCATCAACACTCCAATCTTCAGCTAAAGCGTTAATTGTTTCACCGTTTTCATCTAATCCAGTTAAACCTTCAGTGAAAGCATGCATAGCATTGAACGACATACCATCATCAGCTACTGTTGAATCTAATGACATGATATCTAATTCACTTGCCCAGTAATATACTTTTCCATCAGAAGTTCCTGAACCACATCCTACTAACATTGTCACTGCTAATAAAGCAGATAATAAGGCTTTAATTGTTTTCATGTTATTCTCTCCCCTCATAAGTAACGGCTTCTATATTTGCCATGAAATAAGTATATACCTCTACAAAATCAATGTCAATTATTTTTTACAAAAATAGGAAAAGAATTTAAAATTAAATTTGTCTTTTTCTAAAAAAATATCAATTTTATTATGATATAAACAAATTTAGAAATATTTTTTTGACTATTGTATACAAATATCCATACATTCCATAAAACTATTATCTTTTATTTATATGTTTGCCAATATTATATAATTCTTAGTAAAAAAAAGTAAAACTTTTTAGTTTTACTTTTGACTTGCTATATATTGTCCTGCGATAGCACCATCATTTGCAGCAGTAATCACTTGTCTTAATGACTTTTCACAAACATCTCCGATTGCAAATAATCCTTTTACAGATGTTTCCATTTGTTCATTCACGATAACATATCCTTGTTCATTAGTTACATTAAAATCTTTAACTAAATCACTCATTGGATCCAATCCTATAAACGGAAATATTCCCTGAACATCTAACGTAGATAATTCATGAGTATTAGAATCTTCAATAACTAATCCAGCAACTTTATTATTTTCAGCAACAATCTGATATGGTTTCTTTAAGAAATGAACTTCAATATTTTCTTTAGCATTCACTTTATTAATATAATATTCGTCCGCTCTAAAAACATCTCTTCTTACAATTAAATGTACTTTATTAACTATATCACTTAAGTATAATGCTTCTTCTAAAGCTGAATTTCCTCCACCAATAACACAAACATCTTTATTTTTAAAGAACGGACCATCACATACAGCACAATAAGAAATTCCTCTACCAGTTAATTCTTCTTCTAATTCAATGTTCATTGTTCTTTCTTTTGTACCAGTTGCCAAAACAACATTCTTAGTTTCTATGTCTTCTTTTTTAGTCTTAACGATAAAATGATCATCTCTTTTTTCAATTGCTAATATCTCTTTGTAATCCATTTCAGCTCCAAAACTCATTGCTTGTTCATACATAGCATAGGCAAGCTGTGGTCCTTTCATATTAGCTCCTGGATAATTTTCAATTGAAGCTGTTAGATTCATCTTTCCTCCTGGCGCACCTTTATCAAAAACACGGACACTCGCTCCCGCTCTACTTGCATATAACGCACAGCTTAAACCAGCTGGTCCAGCTCCTACAACAACTATATCTAACATTACTCACTCACTCCTTCTATAAAATTTACTATTTCACTCATATCATCAATTAACAAATCCGGCTCTAATTCTATCATTTCCTGAGGCCCTTTTGGGCTCCATTTTACACCAATAGTATATATTCCAGCATTTTTTCCGGATAGAATATCACTCTTATTATCTCCTATCATAACACCTTTTACACAATTTGTCTTCTTTAATGCTTCATTAATCCCTTCGGGATCAGGTTTTACTTTTGATACATTATCCATTCCTATAATGGCATCAAAATACTTTGTAAGATCAAATAGATTTAATCCTATCAAAGCAGCATCTTTCATTTTGGAAGTAACAACTGCTAAAGGATATCCTTTACTTTTCAATTCTTTTAACACATCTATTACATGTGGATAAATAGTTACATAATCTTCATGATGAGCATGATTATATTCTCTATAACATTCAATACATTCCTCAATTTTGTCACTTGTGTATCGAGAAAAAGAATCTTTTAAAGTTGGTCCTAAGAAAGAAAGTAATTCTTCTTTTGTTAAGGAATATTCAGGAAAATACTCCTTAAACACATGTTTAAACGATTCAAAAATTAAAGTATCAGTATTCAATAATGTTCCATCTAGATCAAAGATAACCACAAATTTATTTTTCATAACTTTCTCCTATCAATTATTATTATATAAGGATAAATATAGAAAAGTCAAAAAATATCTAGCAAGCAAAAAAATAATCTAATATAATTCTCCATAAGAAAACAGGTGCAGAATCACTCCACACCTGCCACAATTTCTTTTGTTTCTTCTATCAAACGATTCATCTGCTCGTCAGTACCAATTGTTATTCTTAAATACTGATTGATTCTTGGCTGATTAAACCATCTAACAACTATTCCTTTATTCCTTAATTGTCTAAATATGTATTCTCCCTCAATCTCAGGATGTCTTACAAATATAAAGTTAGAATAGGAACTTGTCATTTCAAATCCTAATTTTTTTAATTCTTGAGAAACTCTCTCTCTGGTATTGATAATCTTCAAAGCATTCTCTTTAATATAATCACTATCTTCTACACTTGCTTTACCAATAACTTGAGCAAGTCTATCGACTGGATAAGAATTAAATGAATTCTTAACATCATACAATTTAGAAATTAACTCTTTATTTCCTAAAGCAACTCCTAAACGAATTCCAGCTAAAGATCTAAATTTAGAAAAAGTCTGAATAATTAACAAATTATCATATTTTTTTAATAATGGAGTTACTGTCCCGCCACCAAAATCAATATAAGCTTCATCAATAACAACTATACTATCTTGATTATGTGCTAATATATCATCAATAAAATCAACAGATACCAATTCTCCAGTAGGAGCATTTGGATTCGGGAAAATAATTCCACCATTTTCTTTAAAATAATCTTCTTTGATAATTTTAAAATCCTGATCTAAAGCCACCTTTGAAAAAGGTATATGATATAAATCACAATATACTGGATAAAAAGAGTAACTTATATCCGGAAATAAGATAGGTTTATCACTATTAAAACAAGTTAAAAAAGTAAGAGCTAATACTTCATCAGACCCATTACCAATAAAAATCTGTTCTTCATCTAAATGATGATAAGATGCCAATGCCTTCTTTAATTCATCACTATCTGCATTAGGATATAATGGTAATGTTCGACTATCAAAAGATGATATTGCTTCTTCTACTTTTTTACCTGGACTATAAGGATTCTCATTTGTATTTAATTTAATTAGATTTGAGATTTTAGGTTGTTCACCTGCTACATAGGGTTCAACATCTCTTAAATTCTCTCTCCACCCCATAATCATTCCTCCAATCCGTCTTCTAAAAATTCGTAAACATAATTAACTATTTTTTTTGCATAATTTTTTACATATTCATCAGCATATTGAAAAGTTGCTGAATGGTGTGATGCTTTAAACATACTTATATCATTATAAGAATCACCAATGCTATATACAGCATCTACATCATCATCAATTAAAGATAATAATTTTCTTATTCCTTCACCTTTAGAACATTCTAATGGTACAATATCAACAAAATATTGATTTACATAAGATTGAAATTTCGAAGGCATATGCTTTCTAATATAATCCAAACAATAAGTAGTTGTATCCATCTGATGATTATCCTGATTAAACCAAATAATCTGAAAATCACCAGCATTATGATACATTTCAATAAAGTCTCTATCTATCTCCATATTCCCATAACCACTATGATCATAAGTATTACCATTCAAATAGCCATAAGTTTCTTTACCATCACAATAAAATGACCACATTCCATGAAATTTAGTTGTAAAATCCAAAATAGCACAGCCAATATTATGATTTATTTTTTCTTCAAATATTGTATGACTTTTATCTAAAATATGTCCACCATTATTTAAAATAAGATAATCATATGGAAAATCAAATTTATTTAATACAGTCTTACATTCTATTATATTTCTACCAGTACATAAAACAATTTTATGATTATGTTTTTGCCATTCTCGCATCAATTCAATATTTTTAGGATGAATTTCCTGATTATCATCAATCAATGTTCCATCCATATCACAAAATAAAAACTTACCCATAAAAATCGCTCCCTTTTTCTTATTGTACTAAATCTTCAACAATAATAAAAGGAAAAGGTGACACAAGTTCACCTTTAATCTTTTTTATGAGCATAATAATTTCGTACTAAAACTTGAGTTTTTCTTATATGTTTTTGAATAGTATACTTAGCTTTTTCTTTATTTCCTTCAACAATAGCATCTAATATTGCTCTATGTTCCACTAGTGCTGTTTCTAATCTTTCTGGTTTTTGAATAGAATGACGACTAGTCACAGATACATAGTAATGAATATCTTTTAATAATTGTTCAAAATATGTTGATTGAGTAGCCTGATAAATAGTTTCATGATAAAGAATATTTAGATCATTAATTTTATCATTATCTTTTTTCAAAGTATAAAATTCCATTAATTCAAATATTTCTTTTATCTTGGTAAGATGAACTTCATCCATTCTTTCTATAGCCAATTGAATAGCTAAACCTTCTAAAGCTAAACGTATTTCAAACATATCATCTATATCTCTAGGAGAAAAACCTTTAACATAAACTCCCTTGTTAGGGACACTCATAACCAATCCTTCTAATTCTAATTGTTTTAATGCCTCTCTAATAGGAGTTCTACTAATCTTAAGTTCACTTGCAAGTGTAAGTTCATTTAATTTTTGTCCTGTTTTATACTCTCCATTCAAAATACGATCTCTCAAAATATCAAAAATACGATTTCCTAAAGAGCCATGTCCACTTTTCTCAAATAAACTATGTGATGGCATTTCTTTACCTCCTATGCAAACTTTTTAATAATTTCTGATGTAAATTCATCAGTAGTTGCTTTCCCACCAATATCAGGAGTTACAACTTGACCTTCTTCAACAACAGCTGCTAATGCATCTCTTAATGCATTAGCTTTATCTGCCATTCCTAAGTCTTCTAACATTAATGCAAAAGCCAACAATAAAGCACTAGGATTAGCAATATTCTTACCAGCAATATCAGGAGCACTACCATGAACAGCTTCATAAATACGATATTCATCACCAATATTACCACTAGGTGCAAATCCTAAACCACCAACTAAACCTGCACATAAATCAGAAACAATATCTCCATATAAATTAGGAGCAACTAAAACATCAAAAGTTTCTGGTCTTAATACTAATTGCATACACATATTATCAATAATAACTTCTTGTGTTTCAATTTCTGGATAGTCTTTTGCTACTGTTCGATAAGCATCTAAAAATAAACCATCAGTATATTTCATAATATTTGCTTTATGAATAGCAGTGACTTTCTTTCTACCATTAGCTTTCGCATATTCAAAAGCATAACGACAAATCTTTTCACTTGCTTCTCTAGTAATTAATTTTACACCATTAGCCATGTTTTCATTAACCATGTATTCGATACCTTTATATAAATCTTCAGTATTTTCTCTAATCATGACTAAATCAATATTTTCATATTTAGACTTAATTCCTTTAAAAGAACGAATAGGTCTCACATTAGCATAAGTTGCAAATTTTTGTCTTAAAGCAACATTTACACTTCTAAATCCTGTTCCAATAGGAGTTGCAGTAGGACCTTTTAAAGCCCATTTATAGTCTTTAATTGCATCTACTAAACCTGGTTCAAATACTTCTTTTGTTTGAGCAGCATATTCAGCCCCAGCATTATATGTTACCCATTCAATGTCTAAATTCATTGCTGCTGTAATGTCTACAACACTTTTAGCAATTTCTGGTCCAATACCATCCCCTGGAATTAATACAGCTTTCATTAAAAATTACCTCCTAATTCTTTAATTGCATTCAATAAACCACCTTGTTTAATCATAACTTTTTCCCTAGCAGATAAAGTTAATTTTACTTGAATATTTTCTTTTGTATTTAAATTTGTTACTTTTACATCTAAATTATTTTCAACAGCATTGACTAAATCACTTAATTCATATGAATCATTATCATTAAAGAAATCATATTGTTCTTTATCAATAATCAAAGGTAAAATACCATTATTAATTAAGTTAGATCTATGAATCCTTGCAAAAGATAATGCAAATATAGCTTTGATTTTCAAGTAGTTAGGAACTAAAGCAGCATGTTCTCGAGAAGAACCTTGGCCATAGTTATCTCCACCCACGATAAATCCTCCATTGTTCTCAATAGCTCTTGTATAGAATTGATCATCTACTTTACAGAAAGAGAATTTCGCTAAATGAGGAACATTTGAACGATAAGGTAATAATTTACTATCAGAAGGTACAATATGATCAGTAGATATATTATCTCCTACTTTTAATACAACTTTACCCTCTACTGTGTCTTTTAATTTTTCTCCTCTAGGTACTGGTTTAATATTAGGTCCCATATAAACTTCTGTTTCAGGATCATATTCATTAATGAAGAAATTAGCATTTTTAATAAATGGTGTATTAGGTACTTCATCTAAATACATGTCATCTTCAAATTCTTCAGATAAATATCCTTTAATTGCAGATAAAGCTGCAACTTCTGGAGATACTAAATAAACACCAGCATCATTAGTACCAGAACGTCCTTTAAAGTTTCTATTAATCGTTCTTAAAGAAATTCCTTTAGATAAAGGCGCTTGTCCCATACCAATACATGGTCCACATCCACACTCTAAAATTCTTGCTCCTGCATGAATCATATCAGCTAATGCACCATTTGCAGAAAGCATTGCTAGAATAGAAGAAGAACCAGGAGCAATAACCAATGATACATGATCTGCTACTTTTCTTCCTTTTAATATTTTTGCTGCTCTCATCATATCGGCAAATGAAGAGTTTGTACAAGAACCAATAACAACCTGATTAATTTTCATACCTTCAATATCTTTTACTGGTACTACAGCATCAGGACTATGTGGTTTTGCAACCATAGGAACTAATGCAGATAAGTCAATATCTAATCTTTCATCATATGTTGCATCTTCATCAGGTTTCATTTCTACATAGTCTTCTTCTCTACCTTGCTGAATTAAGTATTCTTTAGTTCTTTCATCAGTTGCGAAAATTGAACATGTAGCCCCTAATTCAGCTCCCATGTTACAGATAGTTGCTCTATCTGTTAATGATAATGATTTCACACCATCACCAGTATATTCTACAATCTTATTCACTCCACCTTTTACAGATAATTGTTCTAAGACTTTTAAAATAATATCTTTAGCACTTACCCAAGGTGCTTTTTTACCAGTTAAATTCACTTGAATAACACCAGGACATTGTACATAATACTTACCAGTAGCCATAGCTACTGCAACATCTAGACCTCCTGCACCAATCGCTATCATCCCCATAGCTCCACAAGTAGGAGTATGAGAATCACTACCAACTAATGTTTTACCCGGTTTAGAAAAGTTTTCTAATTGTAATTGATGACATACTCCATTACCAGGTTTAGAAAAAGTAATTCCATGCTTTCTAGCAACACTTCTAATAAATTCATGATCATCCATATTTTCAAACCCAGTCTGTAACATGTTATGATCAATATAAGCAACAGCTTTTTCAACTGCTACATGTCCTACTTCCATAGCTTCTAATTGTAAATAAGCCATAGTTCCAGTTGAATCCTGTGTTAATGTCTGATCAATCTTAATACATATTTGTTCTCCTTTTACAAGATTACCTTCTAATAAATGTGAACTTAATACTTTATATGCAAGATTCATAATATATCCTCCTAATCTAATTATTGTATACAATTATACATGTCATTGGATAAACAAGCAAGTATATAAGAAAAAAAACATAAAAATTCTATTTTTTATAAATATTTCTATTATTTATGTACTTTTTTCAAAAAAACATTATTAACCAAGTTAGTGTAAGTTTTGACATTTTCAAAATAACAGAAATGTTTTATTATTATATATAAGGGATGGACGTGGTAGAATGTTTAATATTTGTATTTTTAGCGAAAGTGGATTGGACAATCCACAAATTGAAGAAATCATTAAGAATAAAGGAATCGAGTATTCAATTGATTACTTTTCATCAATAGATGCATTAAAGAAAGTGTTTGAGAACCATCTTTTTAAATATCATTGTATCATTGTAGATATTCAAAATATCATTTCTTTTTCATTAGTAAATGAAATTAACGATAAGTATTCTCATTGTCAAGTTATTTATATAACTAACAATCTAGAATATGCACGATATATTTCTCATACTCATTTTTCATATTTTATATATAAGGATGACATCATCAAAGAATTACCTTCAGCAATCAATAAAATTTTAAGCAAGATAAATGAATCATCAATCATTCAAATTCCTTTAAAAGGAAGAATAAAGTTAGTAGAACTGAATCAGATTATATATATCGAAAGCCATTTACATAAAATAAATATTGTTTGCATTAATGAAAATATTGAATGTTATAAAAAACTTAGTGATTTATCAAATACTATTTTATCATATCCACATTTTTTAAGATGTCATAATAGTTATATTGTCAATATGGATTATATTAAAGAATATGGTGCTACTAGTATATTAATGAATAATGATGTTAGCATTACTATTACTCGAAAATATAAAGATGAAGTCAAAGAACTCATCACTCAATTTTACAATCCTTTTCTAAAGATATAAGGTCATCATGATGACCTTATATCTTTTGTTTAGTCCTTTTTTAATGGTAATTAATATATGATATAATTAATTGTTTTTGTATTCCTCAATAATGATATTTCTTATTTTCATATTTTATCTAATATGTTACAATACATACGGTGATAAATATGATACTTGCAGTTTCTGCTTTAAAAAAGTCTTTTCAAGGAATAGATTTACTTAAAGATATTACATTTAAAATTGAAGAACATGATAAAGTGGCAATTATTGGTGTTAATGGAGCTGGTAAATCAACATTATTAAAAATATTAATGAATGAAGAAAGTTACGATGCTGGTGATATTTTTCAAACCAAAGGAACGACTATTGGTTATCTTTCTCAGCATAATACAATTGATTCTTCATTATCTATATATGATGCTTTATTAGAGGTTTTTAAACCCCTAATTGAGAAAGAAAAAAGATTAAGAGAATTAGAACAATTGATGGCGGAAGATCATGATTTAAACAGTATCATGAAAGAATATGATCAATTATCATATGAATTTGATACACAAGGTGGTTATTCTTATACTAGTCAAATTAAAGGAGTATTAAAAGGATTAGGATTTGAAGAAGAATCATGGAATATGCCTATAGGTATTTTATCAGGTGGACAAAAGACAAGACTATCTTTAGGAAGATTATTATTATTAAAACCAGATTTATTATTATTAGATGAACCGACTAATCATCTAGACGTGAATTCTATTGAATGGTTAGAAAATTATTTAAAAAGCTATCCTCATGCATTGATTGTTGTCTCTCATGATAGATATTTTATTGACCAAGTCACTAATACAATTATAGAAATAGAAAATGGTAAATCTAAAACATATAAATGCAATTACTCAAAATACGCTCAAATAAAGAAACATGATAGAGATATTGAATTAAAACATTATGTAGATAATCAAAAAGAAATTAAACGTATGCAAGAAAGTATTGACTTATTGAAATCTTTCAATAGAGAAAAACAAGTCAAAAGAGCTGAAAGCAAGGAAAAAGCATTAGAAAAAATGGAGAAAGTAGAAAAACCAGAAGCATTACCTTCTACTATTAGAATCCAATTTCAACCACTACTAGAATCTGGTTATGATGTTCTTACAGTGAAGAATTTAGGCATGGATTTTGATAAACCATTGTTTAATAATATTAATTTTGAAGTAAAAAAACAAGAAAGAGTAGCTCTTATTGGTCCTAACGGTATTGGTAAGACCACTCTCTTTAAGATTCTACTAGAACAATTATTTCCTACTAGAGGAAAGTTTGTATTAGGAAGTAAAGTTATGATGGGATACTATGATCAAGAACACACTTCTTTATCATATACAAAATCAGTATTTCAAGAGATAAGTGATGCATATCCTAAAATGACAAATACAGAAATTAGAAATATCGCTGCTACTTTCTTATTTAAAGGTGAAGATGTCTTTAAAACTATGGATATGTTATCAGGGGGAGAAAAAGGTAGAGTTGTATTAATGAAACTACTTTTATCTAAATCTAACTTTTTAATCCTAGATGAACCTACTAATCATTTAGATATTGAATCAAAAGAAATCTTAGAAGATGCTTTATCTTCTTTTGATGGTACTATTCTTTTTATTAGTCATGATAGATACTTTATCAACAAACTTGCAACTAAAGTTATAGAAATGAAAGATAATGGTGCTAAAACATTCATGGGTAATTATGATAATTACTTAGACGAAAGAATAGAATTTAAAGAAGAAAAAATAAAAGAAATTAATATTGATTATCAAACTAAAAAGAGATTACAGGCAGAAAAAAGAAAAAAAGATAATCAATTAAAGAAAATAGAAAAAGATATTACTGATTTAGAAGAAGTAATCAATTCATTAACTGAACAACTCCATAGTGAAGAAGTATTAAACGACTATAAAAAATACAATGATATTACTAAAGAATTAAACGAGATAGAAGAAAAACTAGAAAAGAAAATGGAAGAATGGGAATTATTACAATAATTCCCATTCTTTATTTCCTCGGCAATAACTGACAATATTATTCCCATACTGTCAATTCTCCGTATAACGTTATTTCATTAATTTCATTTTTTTCATTACATTTCAAATAAACAAATGCATTATTATATTCTACTGCCGCTTTTATTGTATTCAATTCTATCTTTAATACTGTTTTATTAGATGTTTTGTTCCCATCACTATCAATTATTGTATTAACCTTAATATCATAGCAGTTTATTTCTTCTGCAAGACTTACTTCTATAAAATCCTCTTTTTGTTCCTCATGTAATTCTCTTTCATAAAATCCCGGATACAATACAGCCTTGTTGTCATTTATACTAATAATATAATATAAAGTCTCAGAATCAATCATACCATTTGACTTACAGCCACTTAATCCTAATAACATAATAAATATAATTATTATTCTCTTCATATTCATTCCCTCTAATACAATTATAACAACTTCAACAATCACTTTAAATACAAATCAATTTTTTATATAATTTTATTGGTGATTTAATGAAAAAAATAAAATATTTTATACCTTCTTTCATTATAATGATGATTATATTTTCCTTTTCTATGCAAACAGGTGAAGAATCTGGTGGTTTAAGTCTAAAAGTTGTACAGATCATACAAGAAATATTTCCTTTCTTTACTAATACTGATTTATTGCATACAATCATAAGAAAAGGCGCTCATATAAGTGAGTATGCTGTACTTACTTTAACTTATGTATATGGATTTTATAAAAACAACTTAGATATTAAAAAGATATGTCTATATTCTATTTTATGTACTTTTCTATACGCTAGTACGGACGAATTACATCAATTGTTTGTAGGTGGAAGAGCTGGTCAATTGACTGATGTTCTTATTGATACTACAGGAGGATTAATTATAATTATTATTGTTTACTTGATATTAAGGAGAAAAACAAATGAGTTATCAAATTAATAAAATAAATAAAGAAATTATTCAAATATTAGATGAATACTATGATTGTATATATGTTATTAAAGGAGAAAAGAAAAGTTTGGTTATTGATTTAGGTATGGATAATGCAAGAATCAAACCTGTAATTGAATATCTAGTTAACACTCCTTATGATATTATATGTACTCATGGTCACTTTGATCATGTTGGAAGAAGTGGAGAATTCGATAAAATTTATATGTCATTATTAGATAAAGATGTTTATTTAGATAATTATAAAATTATAGATATAAATAACACAAAATTGTCTTTTATTGATGACTTAAATATTTATAATGTTTTAGATAAATATGACTTAGGTGATAGAATTATTCATATTCTCCCTTGTTTTGGTCACACTCCAGGAAGTGTGATTGTTTTAGATCAAAAGAATAAAACCATTTTTACAGGTGATGCCATTGGTTCAGGATGTGGTGTTTGGATGCAAGTAGATTATGCTTTATCAATTAAAGAATATCTTAATTCACTACAAGAATGTTATGATATTTTAAAGACATATAATGTTGATGATTCATGGACTTTCTTAGGCGGACACGCATTTCAAGAATATCAATCTAAAGTATCAGATTATAACAAATTTGATATTCGCGTACTTACAGATATGATTATCCTATGTAAGAAATTAATAAATGATGAAATCGAATATCGAGATATTAGGACTACTGAATTCTCAACCGGCAAACCTTATTACGCTTCCTATAATAAAGCCGAAATGATATTTACTTTATCACAGCTAAAAAGCTTATCTCAATGATAAGCTTTTATAGTTTTTTTAGCATTTCTTTTAATTCTTTTTTATTTATATTTATCTTTAAAACATTATCTTGTCTATCTTTATATAAATCATCTAAAACCTTTTCTATACATGATACAGTATTGTTTACTTGTTGTAAACTTTGACTAATTTTATTTTTAATACTCCAGTCAGTAAATATATTATCAAAGACCACATCTAGTATATAATCAAATTCATCAAAAACAGGTATTACCACCTTTTCTAAAGTCACATCTTTTAATTCTCTTTCAAACTTTTCTATCTTATTTTGTGATAATTGTAAATGTTCTTGAGCTTTCTGTAAATTTTCTCTCTTTATTATGTCTGATAAAAAATTTCCTCCCAATACATCTACAGTACTCCATCCATCAGCTTTATTTAAAAATAATCGCACTGTTTCTAATGCTTCTTTCGCAATTTCTCCTGTTTCAATAGCTTCATTAATTTCTTTTAATTGAGATTGTATCTTTGTTATTTGATCTCTATATTTTATTATATCCTTATTATCTATATTAACTTTTAATTGTAAATCTTCTAATTCTTGTACAATATTTTCTTCATTATTTATTCTTATCTCTAATTTGTTTACTTCTTCTTTCTTAATATTATAATTATATAATACTCTTTGATATTCCAACGAAGCTTGGATTGCTTCATATTTTTCTGACTCTAACTGTTTATCTTTATTACCTAAGATAGAGTAAAAAATAGATTTAAAACTCATTTTTTCTAATTCTTCTACATCTTTATTCTCTTTTAGTAATACTTTTTCTTTCTCTTTTAATTCTAATGATAATTGATTTAATTTCATTGTTTCTTCTTTTAATATATTTTTATGACTATCAATATATAATAATTCAGCTTTTAATTCTGTAATCCTTTCAATCATTATACTCACCTCTTTACTTACATTATACTTTATAAATATGTAAAAAAGAAGATCTAATCAAGATCTTCTCCATTACTAGCAATAACTTTTTTATACCAATCAAATGATTTTTTCTTTCTTCTAGAAAAATCACCTGTACCATCATCATATCTTTCTACAAAAATAAATCCATATCTCTTAGCATATTCTCCAGTAGATGCAGATACTAAATCTATACATCCCCAAGGAGTATATCCGATCAAATCAACACCATCTAGTACTGCTTCATGCATTTGAGCAATATGTTCTCTTAAATAATCAATTCTATAATCATCATTAATAGAACCATCCTCTTCAATCTTATCATATGCTCCTAAACCATTCTCTACAACCATAATAGGAATCTGATAACGATCCCATATTTCATTTAAACTATATCTTAAACCTTTAGGATCTATTTGCCATCCCCAATCACTAGCTTTTAAATAAGGATTATTAACTCCTCCTAAAATATTTCCTTCACCTTTATTGGCATTAGGATCAACTGTCTGACATATTGACATATAATATGAGAATGTATAGAAGTCCACTTTACCTTCTTTTAAGATTTGAGTATCTTCTTCTTCCATTTTTATATTAATATTGTTTTCTTTAAAGAAACGATTCATATATGTTGGATAAGATCCTCTGCATTGAACATCACTACAGAAATAGTTCATAATTCTATTACTTTGTTGATTTGCGATAACATCATCAGGATGACATGTTAATGGATAACTAGTTGCATAAATCATCATGTTTCCTACTTTATAGTTAGGATCAATCTCATGTGCTAATTTTACTGCTTTTGCACTAGCTACAAACATATGATGTAAACCTTGATATCTTTGTTCAGGATAATCTGGCTGTTTCATAAATTCTGTTGGATTTTCTAAATCATTTAAAATACCTTGATTCAATAAAGCTCCCATAGATTGAGTAGAACTATTGATTTCATTAAATGTTAACCAGTATTTTACTTTACCTTTATACCTTTTAAAGATTGCTTCACAATAGTTCATGAAATAATCAATCATTTCTCTGGAAGCCCATGAATTACATTTCTTTGTAAGTCCAAATGGCACTTCATAATGTGATATTGTAATTAATGGCTCAATACCATGTTTTAAACATTCATCAATAACATCATCATAATGTTTTAAACCTGCTTCATTAGGTTCAGTTTCATCTCCATTAGGAAAAATTCTTGTCCATGCAATAGAAAAACGATAAACTTTGAATCCCATTTCTGCAAATAATGCAATATCCTCTTTATATCTATGATAATGATCAATTGCCATATGACTAGGATAAAAAGTCCCTTCTTCTAAAATAGGTGTAATTCTTTTACTTTGTCCATATTTACCACCTGTACAGATATCTGCTACTGAGACACCTTTACCCTCTTCATTCCAAGCACCTTCACATTGGTTAGCAGCAGTTGCTCCACCCCATAAAAAATCTTTTGGAAAACTCATTTTTTCTTCCTCCTTCATCATTAATCATATTATATCAAATAAATTTTTATATAATATAATTATTTCAATAAATGAAAAAGCAAGGATATCCTTGCTTAATCCAAGTCTTCTCCTTGCGTTTCAATAACTTTCTTATACCAATAAAACGAATCTTTCTTATATCTATTTAAAGAACCATTACCAACATCATCCATATCAACATAAATAAATCCATATCTTTTCTTCATTTCTCCAGTTCCAGCAGATACTAAATCTACACATCCCCACATTGTATATCCCATTAATGGAATACCATCTAAATTAATAGCATCTCTCATAGATTTAATATTATGTCTTAAATAATCAATACGATAAGAATCATGTACTGTTTTATCTTCTTCTAAAACATCAGACCATCCTATACCATTTTCTACAATGAATAATGGTTTATGATAACGATCATATAATGTATTTAAAGCAATTCTTAAACATTGAGGATCTGTCTCCCAGCCCCATGCATTAGCTTCAAGATACTTGTTTCTTTTACCGTGAATACCATTGCCACCAGCACCTTCTCCCATATCATGAGTAGTAAATGTGCTAGAACCATAACAAGAGAATGATAAGAAATCACATGCATAATTCTCTAACAATTCTTCATCACCTTCATGAAGACTCAATACTATACCATTTCTTTCATATTCTTTTAATTTATAAGTAGGATATTTACCTCCAACTTGAACATCGCTATACCATAAAAACTGTTCCTGAGCCTTTTTTAATACAAACAACTGGTCATTTGGATCATTTGTTTCAGCATACAATGGCTGATACAATTGCATCATTCCTACCATGTTATTTTTATCTATTTCATGTGCTGCTTTTACAGTCAATGCACTAGCAATGAATTGATGTAATGCCGCATCTGCTTTTGTTTGTGGCGTAACATCCAAAACACCAATTGTAGAAATCTGCATATGTTCCATCATATTGATTTCATTGAATGTTAACCAGTATTTTACTTTACCTTTGTAGTAGTTTAATACTGTCGTTGTATATTTTACAAATAAATCAATAACCTCTCTATTCTTCCATCCACCATATTCTGTTACTAGCTGTACAGGTATCTCAAAATGGGATAATGTTACTAATGGTTCAATACCATACTTTAAACATTCATTAAAAACATCATCATAAAATTTTAAACCTTCCTCGTTTGGTTTATCTGCATTAATATCAGGATAGATTCTAGACCATTGGATACTTAATCTAAATGTCTTGAATCCCATTTCTGCAAATAAAGCTATATCTTCTTTATAATGATGATAGAAATCAGTTGCCTGATGTGATGGATAATAATATCCATCTAAAACAGTTGGTATAGCGCCTTCAGGAAATTCCATTGGTTTACTACCAAAAGTCATTTTTGATACTCCTGTTTCTCCAGTTTCTGGAATAACCCAGCCTACTTCCCTTGGTTTGGTATGACTACCACCTGTTGTGACATCACTAATAGTAAGAGCTTTACCACCCTCATTGTATCCACCTTCGAATTGATTAGCAGCAGTAGCTCCACCCCATAAAAAATTATCCGGAAATCTCATTTTTTCTTCCTCCTCATCAACAATTATATTTTAACATAAAAGAAAAAAAAGAGGAATTTCTTCCTCTTAAATACCAAATAATAAATCTACATATGTTGGCATTGGCCAATCTTGAGCACCCACCATAGTTTCAATAGTATCAGCAGTCTCTCTTAAAACACCCATCTGTGCGAAGACTTCATCTTTCCACATTTCTGCTTCTTTAAGAACATCACCAGAACAGCTTTGAGCAGCTGTAATCTTAGTTTGCAAATCATCCATTTGTTTTTTCATTGTAGAAACCAATGCTGATAATGATTTAACATCTTCCACTAAGAATGAATTATCAGCACCAACTTCTGCTACTTTTAAAGCAGATTCAGAAATCTTTGATAAATATTTAACAGCTGCTGGATAAATTTGAGTCTTAGCCATCTTTAATGCTGTTAAGGCTTCTACACCAATAGTCTTATTATAATTATCTAATAAAATTTCATAACGTGATGCTAATTCTACTCTTGTATATACACCATGTCTATCTAACATTTCAATATTCTTTTCATCTTTTAAACAAGCCATAGCATCAACAGTATTCTTATTATTTGCAAGACCACGTTTTGCAGCTTCCTCTTCCCATTCTGTTGAATATCCATCTCCATTGAAAATAATTCTCTTATGTTCCTTTAAGAATTTTTTAACAACATCCAACGGTTCCATTCCTGATTCAATTAAATCAGCCATTTGTTCCATTTCTTCAGCCAAAATAACATTTAAAATAGTATTAGGACCAGCAATAGATTGAGAAGAACCTACTGCTCTAAACTCAAACTTATTACCAGTAAATGCAAATGGAGAAGTTCTATTTCTATCAGTATTATCTTTAGAGAAAGTAGGAACTACAGAAACTCCTGTTTCAAAACGTGCTGTATCCATATCTCCTAATTCTTTACCTTCAATCAACATATCAACTAACTTATCTAATTCTTCACCTAAGAACATAGAAATAATTGCTGGTGGAGCTTCATTAGCACCTAATCTATGATCATTACCAGCTGTTGCTACTGACATACGTAATAAATCAGCATACTCATCAACAGCCTTTACAGTACAAGCTAAAGTAGCTAAGAATGGTAAATTCTCTGCTGGATTTTTACCAGGATTAAATAAATTAATTCCTGTATCAGTAGTTACAGACCAGTTATTATGCTTACCAGAACCATTTACTCCGGCAAATGGTTTTTCATGTAATAAACATCTTAAACCATGTTTCTTTGCAATATCTTGAGCTAATTGCATTAATAAATGATTATTATCACTTGTAATATTAACTTTACTATAAACACAAGCAACTTCATGTTGTGCAGGTGCAACTTCATTATGTTTTGTTTTAGAAGGAATACCATATTTCCACAATTCTTTATCTAAATCTTTCATAAACGCTGCAACCTTACGTTTAATACTTCCAAAATAATGATCTTCTAATTCCTGACCTTTTGGAGCCATAGCTCCATATAAAGTTCTACCTGTTAATTTTAAATCCATACGAGATTGATAATACTTATCATCAACTAAGAAATACTCTTGTTCACTACCAACAGAAGCAGTTACTTTTTTAACTCCTTCAACCCCCAACATCGGTAACAAATGACAAGAAGCTTTAGACAAAGTATCACAAGATCTCAATAATGGAGTTTTCTTATCTAATGCTTCACCAGTATAAGAACAGAACAAAGTAGGAATATATAAAGTCCCATTCTTTACAAAAGCAGGAGAAGTACAATCCCAAGCAGTATACCCTCTTGCTTCAAATGTAGCACGCAATCCACCACTAGGGAAAGATGATGCATCAGGTTCACCTTTTCTTAATGTCTTTCCACTAAATTCTAAAACCGCTTTACTACCATCTGGTTCTAAAAAAGCATCATGTTTTTCAGCAGTTAAACCAGTCATAGGCATAAACCAATGAGTAAAATGAGTAGCACCATTTTCTACAGCCCAGATTTTCATTGCATTTGCAATCACTGTTGCTGTTTCCTTAGATAACTCTTCCCCATTTGCTAACGCTTCATGAAAAGCCTTATAAGTAGATTTTGGAATACGTTCTTTCATTACGTCATCGCTAAATGTTAAACTACCATAATCTTCTAACATATCGTTTTTTAAATCCATTTTGAATCCCCCTATTCTAACTAAAATGAATTAGCTATAAACTTTATTTATGAGGTTATTATATAGTTAAGTCATATTGATGTCAATAACTTTGTGATATTTTTTTATCACCTTTAGATATTTTTATCATCTGTAATATAACCTACCTTATATCATATTGCAATAAAGTAAAATTATTCAAGATAAATGAAAAAACAAAAAAGAATCATTACGATTCTTTTTCATTTCTTTGATTTCTTCTTTCTTTTCTTTGTTTCTTTGCAAGTTTACGATGAATATCTGTATATTCTTTTACAGTGCAATGTAAACGTTTGTTTTCTCTCATTACAGCTCCAGTAAATCCTACTCTATCATTAGGGAAAAAAGAGTATCTCTTATTCTTATCTGAATAAATTTCAATGGCATGAGGCGTACTTGTCCATTTTGTAATTTTTATCACTGGATCTGTAATATTTGCACATTGCATTAAATCTAGTTCTTTAGTTTTTAATAATCTTCTATATGTATAAATTGTCTTTTTATCAATAACATACTTATATGGTCTACATCCTAAATAATAAGCTAAAATAGGAAGAGCAGCAACTACTAAGGCAATAGAGCCTGCTAAATCTTTAGATCCATTAGTAATAATATAAAATACAGTATAAACACAATATACAATTAAGAAGAGCCCAACACTTAAATTAGGTCTTACTCTAAATTCTTTGTTCATAATTCCCTCCACTTCTTTTTTATTATACATGAATAATAGCTTAAATTCAATGTAATTAGGAAAAAGAGAAAAGAAAAACTAGGGATAATCCCTAGTTTTATTGTTAACAGAATATTAAGCTTCTGCTGATTCTTTGTTTTGTTGTTTTTCGTAAGCCATGAAGAATGGTAAGTAAACCAAACAAGCAATTGCGAATACGATTAACTGAGAAATTGCACCCATGATAGATCCACCAGTTGCTAAGAATCCAAATAAAATTGGTGGACAAGTCCATGGAGCTTGTACTACTACTTTTGGACAGAATCCAATTAATGTTAAGATATAACCAACTACAACAGTTGCACATGGTGCAAGTACGAATGGAATATCTAAGATAGGGTTTAATACTAGTGGGATACCAAATGTTACAGTTTCATTGATATTGAACATACCAGGAACGATAGAGATACCAGCGATAGTTCTGTTGTCTTCACGTTTAGAGAAGATTAAGATAATAACTACTAATGCTAAAGTAACCCCAGAACCTCCCCATTCAGCAAACATTTGCATCATAGTGATGTTTAATACGTTTGGAGCATCTGCTGCATTTTTAGTTTTAGTATAAATATCCATGTTTTCTACAATCATTGGAGTGAAGATTGATTCTTTAACTGCAGATACCATGTTGTTACCATGCATACCGATACACCAGAATAACATGATAATTACATATAAGATAACTACAGCGAAGATATTAGCACCAATGATAGCTTTTAATGGTTCTTGTACATAGTTAGAAACTAAGCTGTTTAAATCAAGACCAGTTAACATATTAACTACTAATGAAATAGCACCAACGATAACTAAGATAATAACTGTTGGAACTAAGATTTCGAATGCACGAGCAACTCCTGGTGGAACTTGTTCTGGCATTTTAATTTTTAATGCATCAACTTTTCTTAATTTACAATAGATTTCAGTACCTACGATACCTACTAATAATCCAGTAAATAATCCAGTAGCTCCCATGTATCCAGTAGGAATTCCACTAACTGTAGCGATAACTGCACCAGCTTTATCAGTAGCATTGATTGAAGTTGGAGTAACTGTTAACCACATCATGAAACCTAAAACTGCAGGATAAGCTCCTGTTTGTTCACCGTTAGCATCAGCAATTTCTTGTGCTACTAACATACATACACCAACTGCCATAGATCCGATTGTAGCAGTATTTACAGCATTGAAAATTGTATTAGTTGGTGTTAAAGCCATAATAGGCTTAAAGAAAATACCTAACCCTGAAGTGTCATTTACGATAACACAAGTCCAAAGTACGGCAACTGCACCAGCGATAGTAGCTGGCATGAAGTTTTGGAAAGCGTTCTTGATTGCGTTCAAATATTTATTTTGACCACACCAAGCACCAACGCGCCCAAGTTTGTCTGCAAAAGCATCCATATTTTTTCCTCCCTTTAAAATATTTTGACAATATTAGTATAAGATTTATTATTTAAAATGTCAATCTTTTTTATTTAAAAGTATGGTACTTTTTGAATAAATACCGGTTAATTTATTCAAAATGAAAAAAAGCCATTCAAACGAATAGCTTTATTGTTGTATTATAATTGTTTGAAATTCATATTTAGCATAATGATGCCTTGAAAAAGTGTATTCAAAAATTTGTCCATTACTTAAATAAGAAGTCTGTTCTTCTTGAATAAATGGTTCATTTTCTTTCAAACCTAAAAATTCTTGTTCTAATGGTGTAGAAAGTAATGAAGTGATAGATATATGTGTACTTTGAATATGTAATTTTAGATTTTTTTCAATGTATTCATAAATTGACCCTTTTAGATTTTCTAATTTTAAATTAGGGATAATACTAAGTGGAAAATAACTTATATCAATCAGATGAGGATTATTATCTAAAAATCTTAATCTTATAATATGATATACAAAATCTCCTTCATCTATTTGAAGTTTTTTTGCTAATATGTCGTCCGCTGGAATAACCTCAAATTCCAAGATTTGACTTGTCACTTTTTTTACACCTTTATACTGAGCTGTTAATCCTTTTGTAAATTTTGTCACTTTTAAATCACTTGGATCATAATCTTTTACAAAAGTTCCAGCTCCTCTACGTCTAATAATTAAGCCTTCTTTTACAAGTATATCTAATGCTTTTTTCATTGTTTCTTTGTTGCAGTTATATCGCATACAAAGAACATATTCATACGGAAGTTTCTGACCATAAGTATATTCGCCATCTGTAATTTTAGAACGAATATCGTTTGCAATATCTTTATATTTCGCCATTGTCTTCACCTCCGCAATATAAAAATACCATACTTTTAATTTGATTTCACGGGTTTTTTTGTTTTTTTATAACTTTTTCTCTTTTAGTAATTTTTTTTCTAGATTATATAAGGAAATTTTACTATTTTCATACATTGCATATCCTTTTTCTCCTTGTTTAGGTAAGGATATAGAATTAGGATTAACAATATTGATACCATTTTCCTCCCTTAAAACAGGTATATGATAATGACCATATACAAATACGTCTCCCTTATTTAAATAAGGCAAGTGTTCTGGATCGTAATGATGACCATGAGTTAAAAAGAAACATCTATCTTCAATATAAAGTTTAGTATAAGTAGACATAACATCAAATTCTAATACCATCTGATCAACTTCAGCATCACAGTTTCCTCTTACGGCAATAATCTTATCCTTATATTCATTTAGTAATGTTACAACTTTTTTAGGATTATGACCTTCAGGTAAATCGTTTCTTGGACCATGATACAAAATATCTCCTAATATAATAAGCTTATCAGCATGTTCCTCTTCAAAAATTTCAATAACTCTTTTAGTACTAGTATAAGAACCATGGATATCAGAAATAAACATTAATTTCATAAATTAACCTCCAAACCTACCGGACAATGATCTGATCCTAAAATATCAGTATAAATATAAGCATCACTGATATTATCTTTCAATTCATCTGATACAACAAAATAATCAATTCGCCAACCTGCATTTTTCTCTCTTGCTTTAAACATATATGACCACCATGAATAAGTTTCTTTATCTGGATATTTATATCTAAATGTATCAATAAATCCACTATCTAATAATTTTGTCATTTTTTCTCTTTCTTCATCAGTAAATCCCGCATTACCATGATTTGTTTTATCATTTTTTAAATCTATCTCCTGATGAGCAACATTCAAATCACCACAAATAACAACTGGTTTTTTTGCCTTTAACTTCAATAAGTATTCTCTAAAATCATCTTCCCATACCTGTCTATAATCAAGTCTTTCTAATCCTCTTTTGGCATTGGGTGTATAAACTGTTACAAAAAAATAATTTTCAAACTCAAGAGTTATAACTCTTCCTTCTTGATCATGTTCTTCTATACCAATACCATATGTAACATTTATCGGTAAATGTCTCGTATATATAGCAGTTCCGCTATATCCTTTTTTTACTGCATCATTAAAGTATGATGTGTAACCTTCAAATTCTAATTCTATCTGTCCTTTTTGTAATTTTGTTTCCTGAATCGCAAATATCTCCGCATCAACTTCTTTAAAAAAATCTTCAAATCCTTTTTTTACACAAGCTCTTAAGCCATTAACATTCCATGATACAAACAACATAATATCCCTCCTTATTTTCTATTATTATACAATAATTAAAATCACTTGTAAGAAATATGCATAAAAGAATTATTTAAACAAAAAAGGCATTTAAGCCTTTTTAGATTTCAACTGCATATCTTACTATTGTTTTTAGTTTTTCTGCTACTACTTTTTCTGGATCATTTAAGTATATCTCATGATGAAAACCGACAAGCTTCATATCGGCAATGGTAATATATTCCATAATCTGTTTAGTTGTATTAATCTCAGTATTATATGCTCCTTTATGAAGCATTTGTACAGATTTTCCTTCCTCAAACCATTTTAAATAAACATCTAATAGATAAGGATTATCCTTCTTAGAAGCTACTTCTTCCTTGATTTTTTCAAAAGTCTCTTCATCTAAAGCTCTTGGTTGAGCAATCATTAAAGTAAATTTAATCATTTTCTTTCTAGTCACATCAAACTGACTATTATCATATGTATCCCATAAACCTTCTAAAGGAGAAATAAGATATAAAAGATTCTTTTCTTCCTTAAAATACTCTTTAATTGCTTTAGATAAAATACGAAGTGCTTGAGACTTCAATTTAAATTCTTCTACATTTGGATTACCGATACCATCAATCATAATAAAGTTAAACTCAGGTACATCCACCAAATCAATCTTTTTAGTCGATGCATCATAAATCTTCTTATACTCTCTCCTAATACCTTCTTTCATTGTATGGACCCCTTTCTTCACTGTCTTGTACATTATACATAGTTTTTTATAAAAATGCTATTGTTTTTAGGATTTTTTTATTTTTTATTCATTTAATTTTGTTTTTTTAGAATTATCAAAGGATAAAAAACATCCTCTACAAGAGAATGTTTTTTATTTTTAAGAATTTCTGATCATATACTGATAAGAATCTCTACACATATCTTCAATTGTTTTAGAAGCTTCCCATCCTAGTTCCTCTTTAGCCTTAGAACTATCAGCATAACAAGCCGCAATATCCCCAGGACGACGATCTTTAATCACATAATTTAATTTAAGATTATTGACTTTTTCATAAGTCTTAACTAAATCCAAAACACTAAATCCATTTCCAGTACCAAGATTATATACATAAACATCACTATCATCAGTAAGTTTCTTTAAAGCTTTCACATGTCCTTTAGCTAAATCAACAACATGAATAAAATCTCTAACTCCTGTACCATCATGAGTATCATAATCATCTCCGAATACACCTAAGCATTCTAATTCACCTACTGCCACTTTATTAATATAAGGCATTAAGTTATTAGGAATTCCTTTTGGATTTTCTCCTAATAAATAACTACTATGAGCACCAATAGGATTAAAATAACGTAATAAAACAATATTCCATTCACAATCTGAAATATAAACATCTTTTAAAATATTTTCTATCATTAATTTTGTAGATCCATAAGGATTTGTAGTTGGACCTAAAGGAAAATCTTCTTTAATAGGTACAGTATGAGGATCTCCGTATACAGTCGCACTTGAAGAAAAGATTAATTTCTTACAATCATATTTCTTTAATAATTTACATAAAACAAGTGTACTCAAAATGTTGTTTTCATAATATATAATAGGTTTCGCAACTGATTCACCAACTGCTTTATATCCTGCAAAATGAATAGCTCCATCAATTTTATTTTCTTTAAAGATAGTTTCCATTTTTTCTTCATCACAGCAGTCAACTTCATAAAACTTCACATCTTTACCAGTAATTGCTTTTATTTTGTCTAATACATCAGGCTTAGAATTAAAGAAATTATCCACAATCACAACATCATGACCTTCATTAAGTAATTCTACAACAGTATGACTACCAATATAACCAGTACCACCAGTAACTAAAATATTCATAATTTTCCTCCTAAAAATTCATCAAAAAGTCTTTTTACTTCATTTTTACTAATAGTTCCTTCATGTAATTTCTTATTTCCATCAAAAAAACTAGGAACGTAATAATAATCATAAGCATCAGCTAATTCTACTTCTTCAGCTTCATCTATATATTCTATATCAATACTTTGATATTTTAAATCTTCTTCTTTTAACTGACTTATATATCCTCTGGCTCTTATGCAATGAGGACAATTTTTTAAAATAAAAACTCTCATTATAAAACCTTCATTGTTTTAATAACCTGAACTTTTACAGGTACATCCTGAAAGCCTGTAGGCGTATCAGCAATTTCATCAACAACATCTAATCCTTCTGTAATCTTTCCAAATGCAGCATATTCACCATCTAGATGAGGGGCATCTTCATGCATGATGAAGAACTGAGAACTTGCAGAATCCTTTACCATAGTCCTTGCCATTGAAAGGACCCCTCGAGTATGTAACAAATCATTTTTAACTCCATTAGAAGCAAATTCACCCTTGATAGAAGGTGCTTCTTTATGATTTAAATTACGATCATATCCTCCACCTTGAATCATAAATCCCTTGATAACACGATGGAAAATTAAACCATCAAAGAATTTATCATTAATAAGTTTTATAAAATTTTCAACTGTAATAGGAGCAACCTCAGGATACAATTCTCCTTTCATCACTTTACCATTTTCCATTTCAATTTCAATATTAATTATTTTCATCATTTTCAATCTCCTTTGTTTCTATGATAACAGCATCTTGATGTCTTTTCTTTAAATAATATTTAACTCCAAAGAAAATAATCACAATACCTAACACAACCAACAAAACATAAAAAATGTTTTGAATCTGCTGAAATTGATAAGCTAAGGCAACAGTTAAACATAAATTACATATAATCAACATCCCTGCTAATTTCTTTCGATCTTTATATAGACTATCCAAGGCTAAAGCATTAGATAAAAAACAAGCTAATATTAATGCAACTTCCATAACTCTTCCTCCTCATATCTTTATCTATTTTATCATTATTTAAACAAAAATGCATTATAAGTTGAAAAAAAATTAGGAATATATTTAAAACAGCATATCTATTTAGAATTACAACAAATTTTATAAAATAAAAACTAAACAAAATGATTGTAACCGTTTTCATTTTTTTAAAGATGTGTTACAATATGAGAAAGAGTTCTTTAAAAAGGAGTGTGATATTATGAGAACTTATCATTCAAATGAGATTGGTAACGTCGTTGTGTTAGGTCATTCTGGGAGTGGAAAGACAAGCGTAATTGAAGCTATGGCTTACCGCGCTGGTGTTACAAATCGTAGAGGTACAATTCAAGCTGGTAATACTTTAAGTGATTACAATCTTGAAGAAATTAAAAGACAGTCATCTGTAGGTTTATCTATTATTCCTTTAGAATGGGATAACTGTAAAGTAAACTTATTAGATACTCCAGGTGCATTTGATTTTAGTGGTGAAGTAGAAGCAGCTATTAATGTAGCTGAAAGTGCATTAATTATCGTTCCTGCTAGTAAGGGTATTACTGTAGGTACTAAACAAGCTATGCATAAAGCAAGAAAAAAAGCTAAAATTATTTATGTTAATGGCATTGATACCCCTAATGCTGCTTATAAAGAAAAATTACAAGAATTGAAAGATACTTATGGTAAAGCTATTGCACCATTACAAGTACCAATTATGGATAATAATAAGATGATTGGTTATATTGACGTTGTTAAAATGGAAGCACGTTATTTTGATGGTGAAATGACTCATCCTGGTGATATTCCAGCGGATTTACAAGATGAAATTGATGAAATCAAAGAAATGATTGATGAAGCAGTTGCTGAAACTAGCGATGAATTATTAGATTATTTCTTTGAAGGTATTCCTTTTACTGAGGAGCAGATTGTTGGTGCTTTAAAACAAGGTGTTATGGAAGGTAGATTAATTCCTGTTTTATGTGGTACTGATACTATTGGTATTCAGATTATTTTACATTCAATGGTTGCTTATTTTAGTGCTGCTGGTGATATGTGTAACTCAATTATTGCTACTAAAGAAAGTAGTGAAGAAGAAATCATTGGATTTAATGAAGGTTTACCTGCTTCATTATTTGTATTTAAAACAATTGCCGATCCATTTGTAGGAAGAATTTCTTTATTTAAGGTTGCTACTGGTAGAGTGCATACTGGTATGACATTATATAATACTAATAAAAAAGAATATGAAAAATTAAATAAATTATATGTTATGAGAGGTAAAGAATTAATTGAAGTTGATGAATTATGTGCTGGTGATATTGGGGCTTTATCTAAGTTAACTTATACTCAGACTAATGATTCATTATGTGCTAATGATTTTAAAGTTACTTACAAACCAATTAAATTCTCTAAACCTTATTATGGTAAAGCAATTAAACCAGATGGTAAAGCTAATGAAGAAAAGATTACTAATGCTTTAAATAGAATCTTAGAAGAAGATAAGACATTAATCTTTGAAAGCAATCCTGAAACAAAACAACAATGTTTATATGGATTAGGAGATATTCATATCGATACTATTGTTTCTAAATTAAAAGAAAAATTTAAGATTGATGTTAAATTAGAAGATATCATTATTCCTTATAGAGAAACTATCAGAGGTAGTGTAACACAACGTTATAAATACAAGAAACAATCAGGTGGACATGGTCAATATGGTGATGTAGAAATTACATTTGAACCTACTGGTGATTATGATAAACCTTATGTATTTGAAGAAAAAATCTTTGGTGGTGCTGTACCTAAATCTTACTTCCCAGCTGTAGAAAAAGGTTTAATTGAAGCTACTAAGACTGGTGTTCTAGCAGGATATCCTGTATTAGGAGTTAAAGCTACATTAATTGATGGTTCTTACCATAACGTAGACTCATCAGAAATGGCATTTAAGACAGCTACTGTTATGTGCTTTAAAGAAGGTTTACCAAAAGCTAAACCTGCATTATTAGAACCATTTGTTACTTTACATGTATATGTAGATGAAGAATATACTGGTGATATTATGAGTAGTTTCAACAAAAAACGTGCAAGAGTTATAGGTAGTGAAATCTTAGGTGATGGTTTATTAAAGATTACTGCTGAGGCTCCTCAAGCTGAAGTTATGAACTATGCTGTAGATTTACGTTCAATGACTCAAGGACAAGGATTCTTTGATATGGAATTCTTAGCTTATGAATTTGCTCCTGAACTAATCCAAAAAAGAGTTATTGAAGCTAGAAAATAAATATGACGGATCAATGTGATCCGTCTTTTTATTTTTCTAATAATTCTATAGCTTTTTGATATTTTTCATTTCTTTTTAAAGCATAGTCATCTATTACATCTAATCTTGTAATATCACTATTATGTTTTAAATCTGCGAGTTTAACTTCTCTAGCAAGAGAATTATGCTTAATCATTTCTACATATTCCATATATGGAATACCATCTTCATGAGTTAATAATCTTAACGCTTCTATAACTTCATCAGGATATCCCATTATTTTTAAATCATCTAATGTATAAACAGTATCCTCTACAACATCATGTAATAAAGCTATAACTGTTGTATATTCATCTTTCATTGACTCTGCAAGATGAAAGGGATGAAAGACATAAGGAATACCGGTTTTATCTACTTGGTCTTTATGAGCATCAAAACAAAGTTTTAAAGCTTGTTTAGTTAGTTTTGTATATATCATGTTATCACCATCCTATATACATTCTAACATGTTTATATTCCAAAATCTAATGATCCTCCAGATTCATGAGAAAATAAGTCTCCTGCCTTGGTAGCACTATCATATCCTGATAAATTAAATGACTGATAATAGTCACAATAAAAATATATTTTATACTTACTCGTTTCATAGATAGCACTTCTAGCATCATATGTAGGAAACATAGCTTCACCTGATAATAACTTTTTCTTACAACTATTACCAGTACTATCATAGATACGATAAATCGTAAACTGAAACGAATTACCACTTGTATGTGTTAAATCAATCTGACACATATCAGGAACTCCACCTTCAGGACTATTATAATATGTTCCTTCAGGTATCATTTTTAATGCTTCAAATTGTCCTTTTACATTTGTTTCTTCTTTTTTTGTTGTATCTGTTTCAATAGTACTTGTATCTTCTTTGGTGGAAATTGTTTCTTTTTTAGTTGTTGTATCGGTATTGGCTTCTTCTTTTGTCGTTTCCTCTTCTTTAATAAAATATTTTTCTGCAAATGCTTTTATTACATCTTTATCCTGTTTTGTATCATCTATATAATATTCTGCGATATTTATATTATCATAATTATCTTTATAAAAAATAATGATTTCTTTCTTTTTATCCACACTATATTTACACATCAAATATGTATTATTATCTTCAATTCCATATTTCCACTCTTCTATAGTTTCACTTGCCATACCTTCACCAATAGTAACATCTTCATAAGCTGTTAATGTTTCTTTCTTAAAGCTTTCTACTTCTTTACTATCATCTATCCATGATATTCTTTCTATTAATGATAAATTGTCTGTATCTTTTACAACATTAGAACACGCCATTAACACCATACTTAAAACAATAATCAAACATCTCTTCATAATACCTTTTACTCCTTATAATATGAACTATATACTTCTTTAACTTCTTCTTTTATCTCATCCACAAACTCTTGTGGCTCAATAACTCTTACATATCTTCCTTGAGATAACAAGAACATCTTTATGACATCACTATAAATATAAGCTTCTATAATTTTTCTATCACCTTCAACATTTATAACTTTAGCAGTAGGTATACGATCTAATATAGCTTGTAAAGAAGATCCATTAAATTCAAATTTTATCCGTCTATATATACCCGGATACATATACTGAATTTTTTCCGTCAACGGTCCAACATCAAAATAGAACACTTCATCTATTTTAAAGTTCTTCCTATGTTCTATTATTTTAATTATTCTATCAACTCTAAAATAATAAGGAGATGCACCATTTTCTTTATAAGCTACTAAATAAAAGTAATATTCAGAGAAGACTAAATCTATTGGCTTTAGTCTTCTCTCTACTTTATTTCTATTCTGTTTATAATATGTTATTGTTATTTCCTGCTGTTTATCTATTATTCTAACAAGTTGCCAGATATTCTCTATAAGACTAATACAATCATGATGAACTTCTCGATAATGATATATATCTTTTTGAATCATTACTTCTAGCATCTTTCTATCCTGACTCGTTGTATAAGTTCTAAGCTTAGATATAATATTTAATAGTTCCATCTTATTTAAAGACCTACTCCCTATTAATATCTTAACAATAGTAACTAGCTCCTTATTAGAAAGAAAGTGATCATCTACAAGATGATAAGTCCTGCTTTGATAATTGTATTGTAGTTCACTATTACCAACTAGCTCTCTATTATCAGCAAGAAAATTCATAATCTCATTAATATCTCTAGATATACTCTTATTAGACACATCATATTCACTAGCAATCCTAGATACAGAAATATCTTCACCCTTTAATATTCTATAGAATATATCTAATACTCTACCAATCTTCTGATTACTAGTTCCCATTCCTACACCTACTTTCTATACATATTATAGAAAGTAGTGTAGACATAAGGATGTCTAGGTAAAAAGAAAAGAAATACCTAAAAAGTATTTCTTTTTGCCTACATTTTTTCTTAATTTAAAATCATACATATCAGAGTTAAACAATTAATAAAAACCAATACTATATTAATAATTATTATATTCCTTAATTTTTTTGACAAATTCGATTGATCTTTCTCTAATTTATTTGCTAAAGTTTCTAAATCATCTAAATTGGTTTTTTTATTCAAATCAGTATGCAGTGCTTCAATCTTCGACTCTAATGTTTTATTAAATTCATTTAAATCAAAATAATTAGTGTCGATATTTTTATTTATAATCTCTATGTTTTCTTTTATTTCTAATAATCTCTTGTCAATTTTTTTAAAACTGTCTAAATTTCTATTTGAATCCTCTAAATTCCTTTCTTTCAAAGAATCTAAAGAAAAAATAATATTGTTAAAAATCTCTAAAAAATATTCCCCCAACTGTTTTTTCTGACCTTTATATTCTATAAAAGAGATTTTATCTAAACAATTAGATATATTTGCTAAATTTTCTTCTATTATTTTTCTATTATCATAGTTCTTCTCATGAAATTCATTCAAATCTTCTAAAACTTCACTGAATTTTTTTAAAAGATATTGGGAAATATCAATTTGCTGATTATTTTCCTCAATATATAAAAGTTTATATACATCAACTAAATTTTCGTCTATTTGCTTGATTGTATCATTCTCTTTTATTTGTTCGTCAAAAATCACTGTTAAATCTTTATTATTACTTCTTAAAATCCCTCTAATATCTTGAGTTTGAGGCAAATTTTTAATTTCTTCTCTTAAATCATAATCATCATATTCTGATTCATATTCTGGATTTATAATTTTTTTTAATTCATTCTCAACATTATTTATCTCTTTTTTTATCTTTGAAACTATAAGTTCATAAAATAACTCTTCTAGTTCTTTATTAACTTCTTTTTCCAATAAAATTCCTCATTTCTATGTATTTATATTCATAATATTATTATAATCTTTTTCCAACAAACCAAGAAATATTAGATATTGTATTTTGTCTTCGCTTTCAATTTTTGAAGAATTTATTTTTTTCCATATTTCTTTTTTTTGTTTTGAAAACTCATTTTGAGCTACAATTTTATAATTTTCTAAATAATCTTTATCATTTTTTAGATTATTTTTTATAGTTTTCTTATATTCAACATTCGATACCAAAAGATCCTTTAAATTTTGTAATTCATTTTGCTTTTTATCCAATAATTTATTTAACTTGTTTAAAGTATCTATTGTATATCTTTGATTATCACTTAATTTTTTAAATTTCTCTAATAATTTGTTTTTTTCTATCAAGAACATCGAATTTATCTGACTTTCAAATAATTCAAATAGCTTTTTTAAACAAACTTCATATGAATTAATTTTGTCTTTCTTAAAAATAGAAAAGAATGACTTTTTTTCAATAATCTCCTCTAGTCCATACAAGAATATATTATTATCTAAAACTTCCCTTAAAATCTTATCCATATCTATATACAAAAAGATGTCGTTTTCTTCATGTAGTTCCTTGTGTTCTTTTAATTTTTTATTCAACGAATCTTTAATAAGATTTTTTAGTTTATCAGATATTTTTTCCGCTGTATATTTTTTATAAATTGAATATTTCTGCTTAAATTCTTTTATAAATGATATTTTTTCTTCTAAAAAGGAAAAATTTATGTCTTGACTAACAATATCTTGAAAACTTCTTAATTCTATTTCTGATTCCTCTTTTAAACCATTCAAAAAATCAATTTTTCTTTCAATGTTAGAAATATCTTCTTCTAATTTTTTTTGATCTATCATTGCATCACTAATTTGTTTATCAATTTGAGTGATTAATTTTTGTTCTTTTTTATTACAAGAAAGAACTAACTCTTCTACCATAGTTTTTAAAGAATTTCCATGATGATTTTGGATATATTCTAAAATCTCATGTATCATAATTTCAACAGATTCAATTATAATTTCTTTATCTCTTCTTGAGTTCAAAGAACTAACTAAGCTTTCTAATGATTCTCCCAATTCAATAGGAAACAATTCTAACTTACAATTTTTATCAAAAACATTATTCATTGCATCTGTATAGCTATTTTTGATAAAATTCAAAAAATCATCAGTTTTACAACTTTTTTTAAAATAATTTTTTAATGAAGAAAAAGAATTTGTAATAACTATACAATATCTTTGAGGCAAATATTTCCAGTCCTCACTGCCTAATATTTCTACTTCTTCCAATGATTGTATATCATCACTTTTACATGCTATTATATTAATAGTAGTCATTGACAAATACTTATTCAGTATACTATTAACATGAGCACGTTCTTTCAAATTTTTACTATGATCTCCTGGTAAATCTAAAATATTAATATTTGAGAAGTCTTTTTTAGAATCGTCAAAATATTTTTTAGGAAGATATATAAATAAGATATCTTCACTCTGTTGATTTTTCTCGACATTACTTCTTACTTCTTTTAATTTTTTTATAAAACTTTTCTGATCATGAAATTCTTTTTCATTGTTTAATGAGGTAATATTTTTTTTTAATTGTAGAGCAAATAAATCATTTTCTGATTTTTGATATATTATAGCTGTGGAAGTTGAAGAATTACCTTTTTCAACATCAGCACGTAAAATATCATACACCTCTTTCTGATAATCTTTCTTTATTCCTAATAAACTTAAAATTAGTGTAGTTTTTCCAACTTGTGGAAACCCATAAATGGAAACCAATTTTTCTTCTTGATTTATGTGTGTGTTTAATTCTTCTTCAGGTTTTATTAGCAAATCCTTTTTTAATTTCTCTATTGTATTAAATTGCCATTTTTCTCTATCCTTCAAAAGCAACTCTAATATCATATTCTTTTGCTACCTCCACAGAAATAGTATCGATATCCATTTCAATTCGATTCAAAGATATTGCTGCGTTAGTTAATTTATTATATTTTGAATTCACTCCAGACAATTCAATCAAAGAATCTTGAACTCTTTCTCTTATTTGGTCCATCGCAAGATCATATTTTTCTAAATAATTTGTCTTAGTTTTTTCATGGATAGATTGAATAATATCTATTGAAGCATAATATTCTGCTCTTTGAATTTTATTTATATCTCTACTTATAGCTGTTGCCGTTGCAAAAATACCAATAATTAATGTTCCTGCTGCGACAACCTCTATAGGTAATCCTAATCCTTCAGCAATAGTTTTCACTCCATCAACTTCACCATCTCCCATTTTATCCAAACCAGTAAGTCCTACTACTGATAAAAACAATTTATCTACTTGTGAAATATTTCCTGTAATTTCATTAAAATTAACTTTTGAAGAAATAGACAATTTGCTCAATTCATCATTTGAAAGACGATTCATGAAGTTATTCAAAGTTGCATATCCAAAATATAAACTAGCTATTTCTATTAATACTTTTATAGTTTCGTTAATATTTTTATATTCAAAATTTTCCATAGCATAACAATTTGAGTCTAAAAGAAGTTTTATATCATGAAAAATCAAGTTCGTTTTATTCTCATCAATACTTTCATTTATCCTTGATATACCTAAAATTTTTTTAGTATCATTGTTAGCTACTATATTTTTTGTTACCAAGTCTACTGCTTTGAAACATGCTGAATTAATTCGATATTTTCCATTTTCATCTTTTAATGCTTCATCAATTCTGTCCTGAGTAAGAATTATATCCTTTACATTTTCGCCAAATATTTTTTTCTTTACTCGTCTACCTAATGTTTCTTTTAAACCTTTTTCTTTTCCTAAATGACCATATAAATTTTTTAATCTTTCTAGACATTTGACACTTGAATTATCTAATTCCTCCATTAAAAATCTAGATATATCATTCCTTTGCCTTGTAACTAATCTATCAAAAGTATTTAAATAAGAAGAGTTTTCTAATTCTGAAAACATCAAATTTCCTTTATCCTCTTCTAATTCCATTCTAATTAATTCTATACATGGTCTAATTTCTTCTTCAATAACTTCTCTAATATAATTTACAGCTTTAGTATTATTTAAAAGATTAGCATCCTGAGAACAGTACTCTATAATCGCATTTTTTAATTCACTTATCCATTTTTCATTTTTAGATTCATCAAAATATTCTCCAGTGCATACAACCCTATTATTTTCATATGATGGTAATTCTAATTCTTTTATTAAAGATTCTTTTAGTAAAAGATTGTTTTCATCAGAATGTGTATCAGAGCGAGATAAAACATATATCAAATTTTTGCCAAATTTGTTTTGAACATCTTCTAATAATAACTTATTACTTTCTCTAGATAATCTAGCTTCATCACATACAAATATCGAAGCATCACTATTAGCTAATGAAAATCTAACTAATTGTTGCCAAAAGTTATTTTTTTTCTCTATTCCAGGTAATAGCATCATACTAAATGACTGATTTTTAAAATGTGTGTAAGGAACTTCCATTTCTAAATAAATCATAGTTTCTTCACTAGATTCCTCCAAAAACTGCTTATTTGTTAATTCATTTCTTTTTCTTATATATTCCTTGCCATTTTTTTCTATAGCATAACCATACATTTTCGGACTCAAACAGTCCTTTTTCTCAGAAATAAAAATAGGTAATTTCTCACCTCTTTCTAATGATACATTCATTACATCATCATTTAAGTTATAAAAATTTTTAATCAAGGTTGTTTTCCCTGCACCTTGTAATCCTGATACACAAATCACATTTTTTCTTTGCATTTCATTTGCTATTGTAATTTTTTTTATACTTTGAATTATACTTTTTTGTGCTTTCCTCATTTTACGATTTTTTTCTATATCAGTAGTTGCGGAAATATAATTTAGTAACTTATTACAATCATCA
>JAXJVS010000051.1:0-10341 GCA_036308445.1 Bacilli bacterium
TCTCTTACCTTATAATGAGTCGTATTTTTATAATCTTTGATAAATGTCTTAATGATGACATTAAACATTAAATCACTCCTTAAAATACACGTTCAATTTTTTGTAGATAAATATCTTTTGAAGAAACTCTTAATAAATCATGATCTTCTAATTCACGAATATATCCTTCTATCTTTTCTTGATCTACTTTCTTATTTGCTAATTTAGCTAATACATCAATTAAAGCAGGATGATCAGATTTCATATATGCATGACCATTATTATCATATAAAGTACTATTAATTAAAACATTTAAACAAGCAACATATGCCCATTTTACTTCTAATCTTACTAATTTATATTGCATACTACCAAATAATTCATCTGGTACATAATAAGGATGACATTCTTTTTTTAAACTCTCTATATCTTTTTTACTATAAAATTCCATATTTTTCCCTCCGTTTGCCTATTATAACATAAAATCATTTAATCTCTAATTCTTTTTGTAAAAGTTGATATATCTTGAAAACCAATTCTTTGATATTCTCTAACTACTTCTTCTACATGTTCACCTATTCTATCACTTGTATGTGAATCAGTACCCACAGTAATTATTCTTCCCCCTAATTGATAATATCTTTCAACCTGTTTAAAACTAGGAAAACCACATGTTTTTAAATCACGATAACCAGAAGTATTCACTTCTATACCTTTACCTTTTTGAATCAAAGTTTTAAAAATTTCATCAATAATATCCTGATATAACTCATGATTAACATTTTTATCTTCATAAGGACCATATCTTACTATATAATCTAAATGACCTAAACAATTAAAGCAATCGAAAGTTTTAACACATTCTAAAGTATTCAAAAAGAATTCTCTATGTGCTTCTTCCTTTGTTTTATTGTTAAAATATTCAGCTGGTTCGTAAAATTCAGTATTTCTTATAACATGAATAGATCCAATAACATAATCAAAATCATGACTATTTACAAAATCATTAATCTCCTGAATATAATTTAAATCTAAACCAACCTCTACACCTATTTTAATACGAATTTGATTTTTATATTCCTCTTTTAATAATTTCATTTCTTTTAAATAAGAATCTATATCTAAATCAAAAGACATATACGGATAATTAAAATCCTGATGATCTGTAAAACAGATTTCATCCAATCCCATTTCTATTGCTTTTAAAATATGTCCCCTTGGATCAGCTTCACTATCTGCTGAAAATTTAGTATGTATATGATAATCTATCTTTCTCATTTTTCTCACCCACTTCATTCTAACACTTTTTATAAATAATAACTATATGATTTGTTTTTAAAATATAAAAAGAGTATACTTAATTATAAACAAACAGGGAGGGAATGTTATGAATATAGCACATAGTTTTAATGATTTAATAGGAAGTACACCAATAATAGAATTACATAATATAGAAAAAGGAATGAATTTAAAAGCTCATGTACTTGCAAAATTGGAATATTTTAATCCTGGTGGAAGTAGTAAAGATAGAGTTGCTAAACAAATGATTATAGATGCTATAGAAAAGGGATTATTAAAAGATGGAGCTACTATCATTGAACCAACCAGCGGTAATACAGGTATAGGATTATGTGCTGTTTGTGCTTCTTTAGGGTATAAAGCTATTATTGTCATGCCTGATTCTATGAGTGAAGAAAGAAAAACTTTAATGAGAGCTTTTGGTGCTACACTTGTTTTAACACCAGGAAATGAAGGTATGAGTGGCGCAATAAAAAAAGCAGAAGAACTTCATAAACAAATACCAAATAGTATGATTGCTGGACAATTTGAAAACCTAAGTAATCCTAAAGCTCATATTCTTACAACTGGTCCGGAAATCTATCAACAAATGGATGGTCAAGTTGATATTTTTGTAGCTGGTATTGGTACAGGTGGTACAATTACTGGTGTAGGCCAATATTTAAAAGATAAGAATCCTAATATAAAAATTATAGGTGTAGAACCAGCTGACTCACCTTTATTGACAAAAGGAAAAGCAGGATCACATAAAATTCAAGGTATTGGTGCTAATTTTGTACCCAGTGTTTTAGATACAAAAATCTATGATGAAATATATACAATAACTACTGAAGATGCTTATAATGCAGTTAAAGTACTGGCGCATAAAGAAGGTATATTAGTAGGTATTTCTTCAGGAGCCGCTTTACATATCGGTATTGAACTTGCTAGAAAAGAAGAAAATAAAGATAAGAATATTGTTGTATTACTGCCAGATGGTGGAGACCGTTATCTTTCTACTGATTTATTTAAGGACTAGATGTCCTTTTTTACTTGACTCACCTCTTATCAGGATAGTTTAGACTATAAATAAGGAGGAAGATATGTATTAAAAAAAGGAGATTATATGTATAAGATAGGTGAATTTTCAAAGATTACAAATTTAACAGTTAAAGCATTACATTATTATGATGAAATAGGACTATTAAAAGCATCTCTTGTATTAGATAATGGATATCGTTATTACAATGAAGATGATTTTCATAAAGCCATGAAAATCATCTTATTAAAAGAGTTAGGATTCACAATTAATGAAATAAAGGATGTGCTATCTAATATAGAGAATGAAGACGATTTACAAGACTATTTATTAGAAAAAAAGAAAAAAATTGAAAAAAAAATACAAAATGAAAAAAGAATATTAAATCTGATTGATACATATTTAAAACCTCCATTAAGTAAAGGAGGAGAATTAATGAACTATGAAATGAATATTGTAGAATTAGGAGAACAGTTAGTTGCATCTATGTCATTTAAAGGAAGTTATGCTACATGTTCTTCTTATTTCCCTAAATTATTTAAAGCTATTAAAAATAAAGTCAATGGTTATCCATTAAATATGTATTATGATGGTGAATTCAAAGAAGAAGCAACAATTGAATCATGTGTACCAATAAAAGAAAGAATCATATCTAAAGATATAGAAATAAAAACATTACCAAAAATAAGAGCAATAAAAACAACTCATATCGGCTCATATGATAAATTATCATATGCTTACAAAGCTATTATGGATTATGCTTCTAAGAACAATATACAACTCAATATTCCTACTAGAGAAGTTTATATCAAGGGTCCAGGAATCTTCATGAAAGGAAATCCAGATAAATATATAACTGAAATATATATTCCTTTAAAATAAAAGCCATGCTATGCATGGTTTTCTTCTTTCTTATTATGTTCTTCTGCTTTTTCATTTTTAATTTCCCAATGAATAAGAAATGTAAGTGCAGCTCTTAAAAGTATAATAGCACCTACTAAATAAATTTCTTTCATTTCTCTCACAGTTACAGTTCTTAAAATCTCGCTACCAAGCTTAAACTCAAGAGCCATTGCCATACCTTCTGCAAGATGAAGACGTGTTTGAGGATCTTTTTTTAGCCAATTATAAAAGCATTTACATGCTGTTACAACAATAACAATCAATCCCATGAATTCTAAGATAACAATGAAAAAATTAACTAAAACTTCTAAAACTTCTTCCATTCCATGAAGACTAAAAAGCCCTGTTTGAAAGGTATTCAATAAATTCCACAACATTTCTTTTCCTCCCTTTTTCTTATTGTAACGACTTTATTAGACATTGTAAAGATAATAAAATTGGTTAAATTTGTCAAAATAAAGCTAATCTTTTTAACTCATAATATATACCATCATTTTCCACTGATTCACATATAGAATTAGCTAATTGCTTTAACTGATCATCACCATTAGCCATCACAACACTATATCCACAAGTTTCTATCATCTCTAAATCATTCATACTATCACCAAATCCAATAGAGTTTTCTATTGGTAAATCCAATTGTTCCATGACTTTAATGATTCCTGTTCCTTTATTAACACCTTTTTTCATAATTTCGCCATTTATAATCTTATCATTCATTTTTTGATAAATTAAAAAATGAAAATCTTTAGATAAGATTTCTTGTGGTTCTTTAATATCATCTTCATTGTTTGCAATATAACAAATTGTCTGAATTGTTTCAGGATTTTTATCATATTCTTCTAAAGAACAAATCCCAAACTGCTTCTTCTCTTCTTCTATTAATCTATCAATCTCAGAATTATGAGTTTCACCAATGATATTAGTAAAAATTTTAGTCATTTCATCTGGCTGATAACACTGAAAATTTGCCTCCAAATTATAAATAACATCATTTCTTTCAAAAACCTCTCTAACAGTTCTAACCTCTTCGTCACTCATACCTGCTTCATATATCTTTTTATTATTCATTTCAATATATCCACCTGCGCTACATACTGCACCATCAAAACAATTTAAATCCATTAATTCACTTACACCAATTCGATTTCTACCTGTACATAAAAAAACATAATGTCCATTATCTCTAACCTTGTAAATCGCTTCCATGACTTTATTAGTAATCTTTCCATGATTATATATTAATGTTCCATCAATATCTAAAAAAACAACTCTCTTTCCCATAATATCCTCCTAGATTCATCATACAAAAAAAGACAAGAATAATCAATTGATTATCTTGCCTAATTCATTATTTTGCATATGGAGATAATTCCAATCTGATAAAATATCCTTGATCATGGTTACATACTGGGCAACGTGCTGGTGCTTGCATATTTTCAATAATGAATCCACAATTTTGGCATACCCATCTCGTGACTTGTGTATCATTATATAATTGTTGATTTTCAATGTATTTTGCTACCATCTCAAATCGATCACCATGCGTTTTTTCAATCTCCGCTATATTCTTGAAATCCATTGCAACCTTTGTGAATCCTTCCTTATTAGCAACTTCACTAAAATGCTGATAAACATCTTCATATTCTTCATATTCATTATGTCTAGCACTTTTTAATACTTCTAGCAAATTGTCATATCTTTCTACTGGAAAACTTCCATCAATTTCAATAGATTCGCCACCTAATTCTTTTAAATGTGTAAAGAAAATATCAGCATGTTCTTTCTCTTGATTAGCAGTATATTGAAAAACATCTGCAATCCAATGTTGTTTTTCTTTAACCGCTAAAGCTGCCCCAAAAGTATAACGATTTCTTGCTTGTGATTCTCCTGCAAATGCTCGCATTAAATTCTTAGCTGTTTCACTATTTTTAAATTCCATATTTTCACCTCTATAAAAGTATGACCATCTTATTGAAATCCATTCAAAAAATCTTATATAATATAAATGGCGATAAATATGGAACATATTCATTTTCAAATTCAATCAGATTTTGATGATTTATAAATTGAGGGTTTAATGATTAAAGAAAACAAAACAAAAGCAATAGTTCAGTTCACACATGGTATGTGTGAACATAAAGAAAGATATATTCCTTTTATGGAATATTTAGTATCTCATGGATATCTTTGTATTATTCATGATCATCGTGGTCATGGTAAAAGTATACTTAATGATAATGATCTAGGATATTTTTATAGTAGCAAAGATATTGGTTTAGTAGAAGATATAGAACTTGTAAATCAATATATTAAACAACGATTTCCTAATACTCCAATATATTTATTTGGTCATAGTATGGGTTCTTTAGCTGTAAGAGCATATATAAAGAAGTATGATCATCATATTGATGGTTTATTTATATGCGGTTCTCCAAGTGCCAATCCTTTATCATCTGCAGGTATAATCATCTTAAAACTACTTGCTAAAATCAAAGGTGACCATTATCGTAATAAGCTTGTAAATGAAATGATTATTGGTACATTTAATAAACCATTTAAAAAAGAAAAAATAAAAAATGCTTGGTTGTGTTCTGATAGAAATGTAGTGAATGCTTATAATAACGATCCATTATGTGCATTTTCATTTACTATGAATGGTTATGAATCATTGCTTACATTAATGAATAAAGTCTATACTCAAAAGAATTGGAATGTTTCTCATCCTGATCTACCTATTCATTTTATTTCAGGTCAACAAGATCCATGTATGACAAATATGAAAATGTTTAATCAATCTATACAGTTAATGAAAGATATTGGCTATAAGAACGTTAACTATAAAGTGTATGAAAATATGAGACATGAAATACTAAATGAAACAAATAAACATATTGTATATGAAGATATATTAAATAAACTTAAAGAATGGGAGAAGTAATTCTCCCATTCTTCATTTTTCAGGCAATAATCCATCCTTTTTCCAAGCTCGTCGTTACTTGATGCATTGTCTATTTCCTTAATTTCAAAATCCATAAATCTACTCATAACGTCAAATTTTATTATTAAGCCATAATCTTCATATCTAATTGAGATTTCATTAATCATATTATGATTTTCTTCATAATAGATACTGACATACTGAGCATGTTCTTTAAGATATTTTAATATTGTTGTTTTCTTACAGCTATGCATCCTTGTATTGAAAGTATCATCACTGACGCCTTATTTTATATTTTTTAAAAAGTGAGTTACAAACATAAAGCTTACTAATGCTGATATGACATAAGCCATAGGTTGAGCAATTTGAATACCTACAACACCAATAATCTGAGGTAAGATAATGATAAATGGTATAAAGACTAAACCACTTTGAATTGATGCTAGAAACAATGCTTTTTTACTTTCACCAATACTTTGAAATAACATATTTCCTACAGCAGAAACTGGAAGTAAAAATAAAACAATACATAAATATTTTAAAGCCCCTACACCAATATCAACAACCAGCAAATCATCTCTAAACAATAAAATAATACTCTTAGCATTAAAGAAACATATACCACATAGAATCCCTAAAACTGCTACTCCAAACAGCATAGTAAAATAAGTTCCTTTTTTAACTCTACTATATTTCTTAGCACCATAATTAAATGCACTAACTGGCTGAAACCCTTGACCAATACCTAAAGCAAAACTAAATAATAAATTACTCACTCTACTAACAATACTCATGGCAGCGATAGCTTCATCACCATAAACTGAAGCCTGTATATTTAAAACACTTGTTGAAACACTATTTAATCCTTGTCTTACAAGACTAGGTAATCCTGCAATGATAATCTTTCTTATCATCTCTAGATCTTTTGTCATATATTGAAAAGAAATCTTAGTAACTGTTTTATTCGTAAAATAAGGAATAAATAAAACAAACAAACTCATATATTGAGAAAGAGCTGTAGACAGTCCTGCTCCGGCAATTTTCATATGACAAGAAAAGATAAAAATAGGATCTAATATCATATTTAATACTCCACCTAATGTTAATCCTATCATCGCAAAAAAAGCTTTTCCTTCATATCTTAAAATATTATTTAAAACACAGCTAGTCACCATTGCAGGTGCAGAAATCAATATAAAGAAAGCATAAATTTTTGCTTCTTCTAATATTGTTGGAGTACTTCCTAATATCATCAATAATGGTTCTAAAAATACAAGTCCAAAAACCATAATGAACAACCCTGTTACAATAGCTAGGATAACACTAGTAGAAGTAAACATTTTTGCTTTATCTACATGTCTTGCTCCTAACTGACGACTAATATGACTACCACCACCATGACCATACATAAATCCAAATGCTTGCAAAATAGCCATTAATGCAAATACAATTCCTGTAGCACCGCTAGCTGAAACACTAATTTGACTAACAAAATAAGTATCCGCCATATTATAAATATTAGTAATTAACATACTAATCGTTGTAGGAATACCCAAAGTAACTATCAGCTTCCACACTGGTGTTTCAGTCATTTTTATATATTGCTTATCTTGACTATCCATAACCACCATCTCCGTTTATAATTATATCAAATATTAATATAAATTGCATAAAAAGACTTACTTTTCTCAAAAAGAAAAATAAGTTATGTTGACTAAATTTTTATATGTAAAAAAATAACAATACAAACAATTATCAAGTCATTGAATAATATAATAACTTAAATGATTTTGCGGTTTTTTTGCAAAATCATTTATATTATTAAATTTAAATGGTATAATATAGGTGCATAATGATATGACGACAAATAATGAAAGGAGATTTTCTATGCTTCTAGAATTTAAAACAAAAAACTATAAATCCTTTTTAGATGAAATGAAATTTTCAATGATACCTGCTCCAAAACAATCTGGTTTAGATTATAGTGTATTTGAAAAAAAGATCGGTAAAAAGACATATAAAGGATTAAGTTCTGCAGTCATTTATGGTGCAAACGCTTCTGGTAAAACAAATATTATTTCCGCAATGGAAACATTTAAAAATATTATACTTAAAGGAAACATTAACTCAGAAGAAAGTATGATATTAAACAATACAATCAAATATGAATTAATACCCAACAATCAATTAAAAGTTGCTGAACCAACTCATTTTTCAATCAAGTTTATTACTGACAATTTATTAATAGAATATGAAGTATCATTAGACTTAGGCACTTTCTTAAATGCAAACTATAACAGAAAAATACTAAGCGAAAGCTTATCCCTTAATGAAACTTTAATATATGAAAGAAATGATACAATTCACTTTTCAGATCATAAAGCAATTAAAAAATATATTGCAAATAATTTTGAGTTAAATATAGATAGTGCACAAAAAATTGCTCAAAACAACTTAAATGAAACAGAATTATTCTTAACAAATGGATTTAAGAATATTTTCAGCTCTCAACTTGTTAATAAAATCGTTGACTGGATTAGAAATGACTTTTTAGTTATTTGTCGTGCCGATTTGTTAGAAATCAATAAATCAGCATTAGATTCTAAACCAAATACTGTTTACATTGAAAAGACAACGAATGAAGCAGCTAAATTATTTGGTATTAACTCTAATGCATTGGGTTATATCATGCCTAAAGATGGTTCTGATACCCAATTATATTCTATTTTTAGTGAACTAAATGCAGCTATCCCTGCTAGATTATTTGAATCATATGGAACAGTTCGTTTTATCAATACTTTCCCATTAATTATACAAGCTATACTTAATGGATCCGTATTAGTGTTAGATGAATTTGATGCGAATATTCACCCTATGGCTTTGATTAGCATTATTAATCTATTCCATAACGATGATATCAATATCAGTCATGCTCAATTAATCTTTAATACTCATAACCCTATTTTCCTAAATTCAAATGTATTTAGAAGAGATGAAATTAAGTTTGTAGAAAGAGATGAGGAAACTCATTTAAGCAGTCATTATTCACTTTCTGATTTTAAAACTTCAGGCAAAAATGGCGTACGTAAAACATCTGATTATATGAGTAATTACTTTATTGGAAAATATGGTGCTATCAAGGATATAGATTTTTCTGAATTATTTGAAGAATTAATCAATGAATAAGGAGGAAAAAGTAATGTCAAGAAAAGAAACAAATAAGTATTACTTTAGTGTTGAGGGTGAAACTGAACAATGGTATTTACAATGGTTACAAAAACAAATCAATAACCATCCAGATTCTAAACTAAAAGTACAATTTGATATAAAAGTAGAGAAGAATCCTTTGAAATATGCAAAGAAAATAAATACATTATCAAAAGTACAAGCAGTTCATGTATTCGATTATGAAGAAGCAAGTAATGAACCTGCTTTTAAAACAACTTTAGATTATATGAAAGAAGCTGAATTAAAAACTAAAAAAGTAAAATATCAACTTGCATACACTAATTTTTGTTTTGAATTATGGATCATACTTCACAAAAGAAAATTTTCAACATCTTTACCAAATAAGAATGGTTATTTATCTACCATCAATTCTGTTTATAGTCAATCATTTGAATCTTTATTACAATATAAGCACAAAGATAATTTTGAAAAGATCTTAAATAAATTAAGTATTGAAGATGTTAAAACAGCTATTTCTAACGCTTATTATATTGATAATAAAAACAAAGAAAACAATAACACTTTGATAATTTATAGAAATTATAAATTTTATCGTAATAACCCATCTTTAAGCATTCATGAATATATTAATAAAATATTTAAAGATGTTGGATTAATAAACTAATAAAAACATATCTAACATTGTAACAAAAGTGTTGACTATGTTGAACAACGAAGTGGCGTTAATTCTTTATAAGAACATATCTAACAGGGTAAGATTGCATTAAGGCAATCCTATCCTTTTTTTGCGTTAATCCTTTATAAGAAACATATCTAACAATGCATATTTAGACTTTTTACAGTCTATTATACATCTACATTTATAATAATAACAAATCATTTCAAAATATGCTATTATTTTCTCGACCATCCCACTTTTTTAAGCTAATTTTTAATGTAAAAACAGCTATTTTTAAGGCGATGGTCGAAAATTTTATATATTTTACAATTATTTTAATATTTTTTTACA
>JAXJVS010000052.1:0-19681 GCA_036308445.1 Bacilli bacterium
ACTGCCTGTCGTACAAAAAAGACTGTCATTACTGACAATCTTTTCGGTAAATTACTATAAATCAATAACTATAAAATTGTAATTTGTAATTATAGTTCTATCAAACTATTTTCAAAATCCTTAACATAGTATTTTATATTCTTTGTTCCTTTTGAAATAATTGTGTGTCCTTCTTCTTCAAGTAATCTTTTTTGTAATTTTATTCCCTCTGGATATTTAACATTTAATTCTCCATCTGATTTCAAAGTTCTCCAATATGGTGTAATATCTTCATCTCTTTGATAACTAGCCCAAGCAACTATATTTACAAATATACCTGCTGTCATAGGATCAGTGAAGTCTGCATTATTTGTCTTTGCTAGATAATCTCTCATAACACTAACAGTTATAAGTTTTCCCTTTGGTACTTTTTTCATTAACTCATCATAATAAATAGGTGGTGCAAAAAACATTTTAGTTCCACCATATTTTTTTATTATTTTTTCATCTTCTACTATTTGTATTTTAGGCATATCTTTATTGTTGTTCATCATTACATTAAAATCTTTTTTACTTTCATTAGCCATAGTATTCCAACTCCATTTCAAATTGTAATTTGTCTATTTTGCAATAAATCTATAAATTGCATAAACCACCCATATAAGCCAAGAATATGCCCACGCATCAAATATAATACTTATTGATAAATATACAATAGCCACTATAATTGCTATTACCCAATTCATTATCTTTTTCTTATCCATTTAGATTCCTCTCTGATTCAAATATGATAATGTCTTAAGTAAACCAAGTTGATTATGTCTCAACGAGTTGAGACATAATCAATTCACATGTTATACTATATCCTCAGATTTAAGGAGGTTATAGATTATTATGAGAAAGGTCGAATTAAGAATGAATGAAGAAATCAAATATAAAACTATTAAAAAATTAATTGAAACAAATGGTAATAAAAAGAAGGCTGCTGTTAAACTTAATTGTTCTATCAGAACTATTGACAGGCTAATTGTTCTTTACAGAACTAAAGGCAAAGAAGGTTTTGTTCATGGCAATAGAGGCAAAGCTCCTTCTACTGCTATCCCTTTGGATATTAAAAATAAAATTATCTCATATTATATCAATGAATATTCTGATACTAATTTTACTCACTTCTGTGAAATCGTTGAAGAAGATTTTGATGTTAAAATTTCTGATACAACTCTAAATAAATGGTTATGGGAAGAAGACATTATCTCACCTAAAGCCAGAAGAAAAACAAAAAAGAAACTGAAATCCAAACTTAATAAGCGCTTAAATAATACAAAATCTGAAAAAAATAAAAACAATATCAAGGAATCTCTAGAAATACTCGATTCCAAAGATGCTCATCCTAGAAGACCCAGATCTAAATATGCAGGTGAAATGATTCAGATGGATGCTTCATCCTTTGAATGGATTCCTGGAGCTATATGGCATCTTCACCTGGCTGTTGACGATGCAACTGGTGAAGTTGTAGGTGCTTATTTTGATTTACAGGAAACTTTAAATGGATATTACAACGTTTTTTATCAGATTTTAAACAATTACGGTATTCCTGCTATGTTTTATACTGACAAAAGAACTGTTTTCGAATACATAAAAAAAGAACGTGCTTTTGATGATGAAGATACATTCACACAGTTCTCTTATGCCTGTCATACTCTTGGTGTTGAAATAAAAACAACGAGCGTCGCCCAAGCTAAAGGTCGTATTGAAAGACTTAACCAGACTTTTCAATCAAGATTGCCTGTTGAACTCAGACGCGCTCAGATTACAACTATAGAGCAGGCAAATGAATTTCTAAAATCCTACCTAAAGAAATTCAATGATAAGTTCGCTCTACGACTTAATAGTACCAAATCAGTATTTGAAATGCAACCGGCAGATGATGTAATCAATAGAACTCTGGCAGTATTTTCAGAAAGAAAAGTTGATTCAGGGCATTGTATCAAATTCAGGAATAGCTATTATAAGCTAATTACGGAAAATGGAATTCAAGCATGCATAAAACCTAAATCAACTGCAATTGTTATTGAAGCTTTCGATGGCAATCTATATGCAAATGTACTGGACAATATATTCATAATGGAAAAAGTTGAAGATCATAAAAAAGTATCCAGAAATTTTGATGAAGAGTCTAAAAAAGAGAAAAAGAAAAAGAAGTATATTCCTCCATTAGATCATCCATGGCGTCAAAATAATATACTTCATTTTAAAAACTACATGAAGCACCTAAATAATGGTGCTCATGTTTAACATTTTTTAAGACATTTTCAAATTTGCTTTACAGCTAAAAATATCTATTTTTCAACTCTTTTTATACTTTCCTCAATTGTAAAACTTAATTCCACCCCAAGAGCTTTAAAGGTGGAATTTAATTCTACAAACTGGAATTTAACTTTTCAATTCACCCTTTTTATACTTTTTATTAATTCGTTTTTCATCATTTCCTCATCGTATATTTCATTATTGATTTTATAATAATTATGTGCATCTCTAATATATTTGATTTTTTCATGTATTTTTATTTTTTTATTTTTGTATGAAAACGGGATATTCAAGTAATAATTTCGAATTTGAGTAGGAATATAACGATAATACAAAAAATTCTGATATACCAAATATAAAAAAATTATATAATTATTCAAATATCTACATCTAACATACAAAAAACACAAAAAAAAGATAGATATCTTAAAACTAGCATAACATGCCTTCTGCATATCAAAACTGTTCTGTAATAAAATAAGTAATAGACGATAACCATCCATAGGATATATCGGCAACAAATTAAAAACAAACACAAGTTCATTAATCTTTAAAAGATAATCAACAAAAGGAATAGATGTTATTCTTCTTAAAATCATATATATGAAGAAATGACAACTCAAACCAGCAAGAACAACACATAATTCATTGATTTTAGGCTTAAGACCATAGTCATTTAAAAATAAATATGCCCCAAATGGCAGCAATTCAATCTTTTCTATTTCAAAATGAAAAGAGTATGCCATCAGATAATGACATAACTCATGAATACAAACAATTATATATGCAGAACAGTAATATTTCCAGTACCCTGTTATAAAAGAAATAATGAAATAGAAATAAGTCAAAGGATGAATCTTAATTTTCTTCAAGAAGTTGCATAAATGCATCATAAGTTATTTCTTCTTCTCCTTGCGTAAATATAATCATCACATCTTCTTCACATGTACCTATTATAGTACCTTCTTCCACTTGATCAAACTGGCTTACGAAAACATCATTTAATTTCCCAAATGTTACTTCTACATTATTATTAAGCAAGATAGTGATATAATTACCCAATAAATCTTGTGCACCACAATAAATAACTCTGCCCTTAGAAAAATTAACAACTTCATTTGTATTATTAGTATAAAGATTGTCTTCTACATGTTTATAACTGACTTTCGCAGAAACCTCTTCAGATGGATCAGAACCCAGCTCAAACAACTGTTCATTAACCCATGTAATAACTTTATTATAGTTAACATCAGATAAAACGTGTTCACTAATATATTGACCATTAGGCGTTATTTTTAAATATGTGAAGACTGATAACCCAACCAATAAAACGACCATAGATTTTATCATCAAATTATAAAACTTTAAAAAATGATGATCTGTTAATACTTTTTTATTTGATTTCCTTTGATTTATTCTTTTTTTTATTTCATCTATCTCATTCATATTTTCACCTCAATTTAATATATGATGAAAAATAGAAAATATTATTTAAATAATCGATCAAATAATGCTCTTCTCTTCATTTTCACAAACGGAATATCTTCACCATTCAGTCTTTTTACAATTCGTTTAAAACATTCATGAATAATTGAATGTTCATTTAGATAAAGAGGAATACCCTTATTATGCGATTCAATAACATCATGATCATCATAAACTATACCAATTAATGGAATCGATAAAATTTCATAAGCATCTTTAATAGACAGACTTTTTCCTTTTTGTACATCTTCGTAATTATATTTATTAACTAACATATGTATATCAGTCACATTTTGCTTTAACAATAACCCTATTACTCTATCTGCATCTCTTAAAGAAGCAACATCAAGATTAACTACTACAATAGCTTCATGAGACAACCCACAAGCATATTGAAATCCTTTTTCTACCCCGGCAGGACTATCAATAAGAATATAATCAAACTCACTTTGTAGTTTTTCTATCATATTAGTCATATACTTCATATTTAAACCTTCAAAAGACAAGGATTTACATGCCGGCAACAAAAACAACGATTCTCTCCTTTTATCCTTAACCAATATTTGACTTAATGTACATCTACCTTCAATAACATCCCTTAAATCATAAATTATCCTATTTTCTAAACCCATCATAACATCTAAATTCTTTAAACCAAAATCGGAATCAATGAGACAAACTTTAAATCCACAAGAAGAAAGTGCATAACCCAAATTAATAGTTATCGTACTTTTCCCTACACCACCTTTTCCCGATGTTATAACAATGATTCTTGCCATGTTTTTTCCTCCTTATTTACTACGATTCTTTCGTTATTATCATATATCAACACATTTGCATAAGTTGTCAAATCATGCAAAGTATGTTTCATAATTTGAATTTGCGCATTTTCAAAACAATGTCCATATATTTTTATATTTTCATGTAAACCTATAATCTTCCCTTTCACGCTTCCTAAAAAATATAAGTTTTTAGTTGTATAAATAATCCCTCCTTTATTCAAACCATTGATAAACAATGTTTCATCAAACACTTTAATAACTTCCCCAGATCTTATCATTTGATTATTTATCTGTACAAATTTCTGGTTTCTTTTCCTTAAATTCACACCATAAAATAAAACTCTTTTTTTGACAAATAAAAGCTTAATCAGATTAGCTATTTCCTTTTCATTTAAATATCGACATCCAAAATGAAAAAAGGCTTTTGGAAAATAACCATCTTGTATAAACAAGGGTTTATCCAAAAGCTCATCTAGTTCTTTTAAAAATCCATCAAATTCATCTTCAATTTTACAATGAAATATTAATACATCATTACTACCTTTAACCACAATACTCATCATGCCACCTCTATTCTAATCTTTTTATATGCAAAGAAAACTCCGGCAAACAAAATGACATTACATATTAATGTTGGTAAAACACGCATTAATAAAAACTGAGAAATCATCATATTTGTTGTATTGGTAATTTTCATTAACCAATATACCACACTTTCCTGAGCAAAAATTGTCAGAATAGATAATACAATTGCTTCTAAAAAAGAAAATTCTTCTATTTTTACAATATAAGTTCTAACAAAAGCAATAATAACATAAATAAGTATATAAATCGCTAAAGAATTAGAATAAACAATAGAATAATATAATCCACAAATAGCTCCAAAAAAATATCTATTTACTCCCTCAATCGATTTCACTAAAAGCAAATACATCATCAAAGCAACAGAAGGAACAATTGTTATTCCTTGTTTACTAAAATTAAAAGGCATAAAATAAGAGATAAAACTATCTAAAGTAAAACAAATCAGCATTACCAAGAAGCATTTAATCAAATAATTATCTTTCTTTTCCATTATTCATTCACCTTTTGTACAACTGCAATATAACTCAAATCATCAAAATCAACACTAGGCTTTACATTACATATAGAAACCATAGCTTCATCTTTCATAGAATACTGCTCAACAGTACCTATAAGAATTCCTTTTGGAGTTTTCCCATTTCCACCTAAACCGCTAGTAACAACTTTAGAATCCTTCTCAATTTCCTTAACATTACTTAACAATTGAAGACGATATGTACCAGTAGTTAAATCATAGTTATCCAAAAGACCATAATAACGATTTTCACCACTAAGAATCATTACCGGTAATTGATTTGTACTCTTTTCAGTTGAAAGTAAAGTTACTGTTGAAGAAACCTCACTCACAGAAGTGACAGTACCAATCATACCTTTAGCTGTGATAACCGCCATCCCTTCACTAATACCAGCATTTTCTCCTAAATCTATTTGAATCTGACTATTCCAGTTTTCAACATCTCTAGAAATAACAGTAGCATATTTTACATTATAATCAGTTGGTAACCAGTCAATATCAGTTAACTCTTGTAATTGTTTTAATTCTTCTGCAAGAACTTCGTTCATTGCCTGATCTTTAACTAATTTATCTAATTCTTTTTTTAATCTAGCATTTTCTTCGTATACATCTTTTAAAGCAGTATATTCTTCAAAAAGACCAGTCACAAAATTGATAGGTGCCTTGAGACAATAATACTCAATATTTGCTACAGTATCTTTAATCATTATTTCAATAGATGAACTGCTTCTATTTGTAACAAGAGTAATTATAGAAAAGAAAACCAATACTATGGTTACAATAATGATTCTCTTATTATGTTTGTTATGTTTTTTATACAAGTTAAACCACTCCTAACTTGCTATCATTATAATATTATCTTAAAAAAAAAGCAATAAGATGAAATACTCAATTCTCTTTATCAATAATCTTATAGCCAATTTCTAAACTATAAAATTCATTTTTACCAATAATAATATGATCTAAAACCTTTATTCCCATCATATCTCCTAATTTCTTCACATTTTGAGTTAAATCAATATCAGCATTACTAGGACTACTATCCCCACTTGGATGATTGTGACATAATATAATAAAAGTACTGTTAACCTGAATTGCTTCCTTAAATATTTCTTTAGCAGTCACTAAACTCATATTTGTAGTACCAATAAACAAAGTCTTTTCTTTAATCAATTGACATTTAGTATCTAAACACAAAACAACAAAATGTTCCTGATTTAAAAACATCATCTTATTCTTCATATAATAATATATATTATTAGGGTCATTCATTAATACTTTCTTGTATGAAAAACGACTTACTCTTTTTGCTAACTCCAACACACTTAACAATTCAATAGCTTTAGCATCTTTAATCCCTTTTATACTTGTTAAAAAAGCATAATTTAACTCAGTTAGATGTTCCATACCACCAATTTCCAATAACAAACGTTGTGCCAACTCTAATACATTCTCACGCTTATTACCCGTTCTTAAAATCAAAGCTAACAACTCTACATTATTTAAACTTTCTACACCATAAGCCAAAGCCTTTTCTCTTGGATTTTCCTCTTTAGGAAGAGTTTTAATCAACTATACCTCACCTTCCTTTAAACGTTGCAAAAAACTTTCAGAATCCTCCTGAACATATGCAGGATAACACTTAATAATGCCATCAATATTATACTCTTTCTGATATTTCTCAACCTCCTTCAAATCATCAGACAAAAAAGAAAAAACATAATAATAATCATCCTTACTATAATATTCTGCTTTAATTCCTAATTGCGTTAATTCATCAACTTTTTCATCCTTATTTTCCTGTTTAGAATAAATCCCTACCTGTAATACATAATAATCTTTTTGCAGACCATTAATAAAATATGTAAAAATCCCCATAAACATAAAACTCATTAATAAACTTAAAATAAATACTTTCAGCTCCATTTTCATAAAAATCCCTCCTAACATAAAATATGTTAGGAGGATAAACTTTATGCCTACTTCCATTCTAAATGAATTAAGTTAGGAATACTAATTCTACCTTTACTAGACTTAATAATTTTATAAACACTTGCCCCTAAAATACAATAAATAATAATTGTAATAGCTCCACCACCATTAATTTGTTCTTGTTGTTGCAATGTTAATTCTTTCATAGCTACCATCCTTTCTTTTGTTGCTCCTATTATAATATTCTACTTTTTCATCAATTTTTCTTTTTTATATTTTATTTTTCATAATATGAAAAAAGAAAGTCTTCACGACTTTCTTATTTCATAGATTCTAATTTTTCCATAGCAGCTTCATATTTAGATTTATAATCTTCTAATTTCTTTCTTTCTAAATCAACTTTAGCCTGAGGTGCCTTAGATGTGAAATTAGGATTAGAAAGCATACCTTCACAACGTTTAATTTCACCTTGTAATTTCTTTACTTCAGCTTCTAATTTTTGTTTTTCTGCTTCTTTATCAACATAATCACCTAATTCAATAATTAAAGCATTTCCACCTTTAATCATTTCCATAGCTACATCATTGCTTACTTCTTTATTATAACCACTACATTTAGCATTACATAACTTCAATACATATGGAGCAATATCATCCAATAAAGCTGGTAATGTTTCTTCTTTAGCATCAATAACATATGCAACCTCAATTGAATTTTTGATAGTATATGTAGCACGCATATTTCTAATTCCCTTAACAATATCAATCAAATATGTAAACTTATCATTAATTGTATCATTATCAAAATCAGCATTAACACTAGGCCACTCAGCAATACAGATAGATTCTTTTAAATGTGGAATAGATTGATAGATTTCTTCAGTTACAAATGGCATAAATGGATGTAATAATCTCACTATTGCATTTAATACATATACTAATGTATTTATAGCTGCTTGTTTTGCTTTTTCATCATCACTATTTAAATGCACTTTAGACAATTCAATATACCAAGAACAGAAATCATCCCAAATAAAGTTATATAACTCACTTCCAACATTAACAAATTCAAATTTATCCATATTTTCATCTACAGAAACAATAACTTCATTTAAACGATTTAAAATCCATTGATCACTTAAATTCAAATAATCAAAAGTTAAATCTTCATATTTCATATCTCCAGGAATATTCATTAATACAAATCTTGCAGAATTCCATATCTTATTAATAAAGTTCCATGAAGATTCTAATTTTTCTGGAATATATCTTAAATCCATACCAGGAGCAGAATTAGTAGTCAAGAAGAATCTTAATGTATCAGCACCATATTGATCAATAACATCCATTGGATCAACACCATTACCTAAAGATTTAGACATCTTTCTTCCTTGTTCATCTCTAATCAAACCATGAATCAATACATTTTTGAATGGTCTTTCTTTTGTAAACTCTAATGACTGGAATATCATACGAGAAACCCAGAAGAAAATAATATCATAACCAGTAACTAATGTATCAGTTGGGAAATATCTCTTAAATAACTCAGCATCCTCATTAGGCCATCCCATTGTAGAGAAAGGCCATAAAGCACTTGAGAACCAAGTATCTAATACATCTTCATCCTGTTTCCAGTTTTCAATATCTGCAGGAGCTGTTTTACCAACATAAACTTCACCAGTTTCTTTATGGTACCAGGCAGGAACACGATGTCCCCACCATAACTGTCTAGAAATACACCAATCCTCAATGTTTTCCATCCATTGTTTAAATGTCTTTTCAAATCTTTCTGGTACAAAATTAACTTTACTATCCTTTAATTGATTTTCTAATGCAGCATTTGCTAATGGTTTCATTTTAACAAACCATTGTTTTGATAAATATGGTTCAACAATAGCATCACTTCTTTCAGAATGACCAACCTGATGCATATGTTTTTCAATATGATCAACAACACCTGCAGCTTCGAAATCAGCTACCAATGCTTTTCTACACTCAAATCTATCCATACCAGTATATTTATGACACATCTCATTCATAGTACCATCATCATTCATACAGATTGGCATTGCCAAATTATATTTCTTTGCTAAAGCAAAGTCATTTGGATCATGAGCAGGTGTACATTTCATAACAGCAGTACCAAAACTCATATCAATATAATCATCAGCCATAATTGGTAAAGCTTCACCATTAGCTGGATTAATAGCATGTTTTCCTATCAAATGAGTATATCTTTCATCATCAGGATGAACAAATATAGCTTGATCAGCAAACATTGTTTCAGGACGTGTAGTAGCAATAACTAATTCTTCGCCAGTTTCTTCAACCTTATATTTAAAATAATACATTGCCCCTTCAATTTCTTTATGAATAACTTCAATGTTTGATAAAGCAGTTCTTTGAACTGGATCCCAGTTAATAATACGTTCTCCCTGATAAATATATCCTTTTTCATATAATTTAACAAAAACTTCTTTAACAGCATCACTTAATCCTTCATCTAAAGTAAATCTTTCTTTAGAATAATCTAATGATAAACCTAGTTTTTCCCATTGTGCTCTAATGATAGAAGCATATTCTTCTTTCCAAGCCCAAGCTTGTTCCAAAAACTTTTCTCTTCCTAAATCATAACGAGATATGCCATCTTCTCTTAAACGTGCCTCAACTTTTGCCTGAGTCGCAATACCTGCATGGTCCATTCCTGGTAACCATAATGCATCATAACCTTGCATTCTTTTATAACGGATAATCATATCTTGTAAAGTTGTATCCCAAGCATGACCTAAATGTAATTTACCAGTTACATTAGGAGGTGGAATAACTATAGAATATGGTTTCTTAGTTACATCTCCTGCCTCAAAATACTTTTTATCTAACCAAGTCTGATATTTTCCTTTTTCTACTTCTAAATGATTATATTTAGTTGCTAATGTTTTCATCTTTTTTCACCCTCTAATCCTAACATTTCATCAGCTGGAAAATCATCTTCCATCCCTTCATCAATGAAATCTTCTTTATTTTTTTCAATAAAAGCAGTTAATCTTTCATGCAATCCCAATGATATAACTAAAGTTCTAAATTCATTAGTAAAATCACCAAAGTTATAACGAGAATAATCACCCATTTCTAGATCATCGTCATCATCATCTTCATCATTTTCAATAATTTCAGCTAAACGTCTTGCCGCTTTCATTAAATCCCCTAATTCAAGACAACCAATTTCATAAAATGCAGTATCTAACATTGAATAAAATGGTTTATAGAAATCTGTTTCAAAAAAAGTTCTCATAGTTGCATCTTTTTGCTTTAATGAATCCATAATTTCATAAATAACATATACAACTCTTTCATTATGATTCAAATTCTCATAAACCTTATCATAATCTTCACTTTCTTTTCTTAAAATATGAACTATTGCTGCAGTTGATAAATCTTCTCTAGGACATTTTTCCATTTTTTCTCGAGTAAGTATATGATAATAAGCTTTCTTATAATTAAGAATTCTGATTTTTTCTTTGTTTTCTTTAGAAATTTTGTACCATCTTCTCATAGCTGCAATTATTAATGGTAGAATTGCAACACTTGAAATTAACATTATCATTCCATTACTCATTGTTGATTGTGACATATTTTCTCCTCCTTATAAATAAAAAGAACATTCGTATAAGGACGAATGTTCGTGGTACCACCTTAATTCATATCATTAGATATCTCAAAACTTTAACGCAGTTATACGTGTTTATCTACTGATTTCAACAAACATACTCCGAGGCTACCTTCCATTTATTCATCTATCTCTTTTCACCAGCCAGAGACTCTCTAGAAGAATCCAAAATGTACTCCTCCTCATCAACGTAATAACATTTTAACAAAGCCTATTCATCTTGTCAATGAAATTCTCTTGGCTTTTGTTCATCGAGCTGACAACATAGCGATTGAATAGAATCTAAATAATAAAGCAATCTTGATATTTTTATAATATTACTAATCTCATCATCTTCAAAATAAATAATAGGTGTTATATTAAGCAAACAGCATAATAGAAGTCTTTCTTCCTCATTAAAATGCATAGATTTTAAATAATATTCACTTAAACAATCTAAATCAAACAAAATATCCGGTAACTTCTGATAGATATCATAAATATCATAGATTGGCATATCAATATGCATTTTATCTATTGATAATAACTTTTTGGTTTTTAAAGAAATATGATCATAATCAAAATGACGATACACCAAACAAACTCTCACACTATTGCAATCACAAACTTTATCCATATATCTTTTCAGATACTCTTGCGCCCGATTCAAGCTATCAGCTAAACGATAATAATTCAATAAAAACAGCCACTGACTTGGAGAACGATAATAGTTACTCTCACACTGTTCCATTAAAGAATTATAATACTGTATTCTTTCATTCATAACACAAGAAATATCCTGATATATTTTTTTGAAATATTCTTTATTCACTTTAACATTATAACAAGACCTAGAATGAATAAACGCTAATACTTCAAAATAAAATTTAATTTTAACCTCTTTAAATAAACCATGACTATGTTCTAAAGCTTCCATTATATAAAAATAACAATCATTATAAACAGTCAATATATCATTTTCCTTATTCTTTAAAATAGAAACAAAACAAGACAAGTGAATAGAATCAATATAATCTACTACATCTCTCAAATGATAGTCATCTGTAAATTTTAAATAATATACACATTGATGACATTTAATTTTATAAACATTTTCATTGACTTTAATAAATCCAAGAATAGAAATACCATAAAAATCCTCTATTAACTCTTTCATGGAATATAAGGAACAATGATAATATTACCCTCAACAACTTCACGATGACGATTATAATCTTTAATCATATTCTCATCAACATTATATCTAGCAGCTATTGTATGATAACTATCACCACTTTGAACAATATAAAAATAATAAGTTCCTATATCTTCATCTAAATTTTCTTCGTTATTATTTATCGCTTGTGTTTCAGGTACAGATGGTTCAATAACCTCTTCAACTTCATCATTCAATTCATTGACCATTTCTTTCTTATCCTCCTCTCTTAACAATGCTTCTATATGAGGTTCTATAACTTCTAAAACTTTCTCTGATTCAATCTTTTGAATATCATTTGTTCTCTCTTCATTAACATAAATATGTTTATCTTCATCATCTCTCACCCCATAAATATGTGTCTGAATAATTAATTTCAAAACTCCATTTTGTAAAGTATAATCAAAGTCTTCAACTTTCATATGAAAATCTCTTTTATCTTCAATCTTTTCAAATTGTGCTAATACATCCAAATCAATATTCTCATGAAACGTATTTCTTTTTTGCCCATCATCATATTCACCATGTATAATAATGCTCCCAATAGCTCTCATTCCATTGAATTCTATTTTATATTGAATAGATTCATCTACTGATATACTTAAAAGTTCCTTTAAAGGATTATCAAGATTAACCGTCTTATGAAAAAAAATTTTCTGCATAATTTCTCCTCCTCAAAAAAATGTATGCAGAAAATATAAAAATATGAAAAAAAGGATATATCTCTATATCCTTAATGACATAAGTTCAAAATAATATCCCAAGCTTGTTCAATACCTTTTTTATCTAAAGAAGAAAAACGTACAAAATAATCATTTTCATCAAAGTTCAAAGTTTTCTTAATTAACTTTTCGTTTTTTATCAAATCATTTCTTCTTAATTTATCTTCTTTAGTTGCTACTACAACAACTGGGATATCATAATATTTAGCATATTCATACATTGTTACATCATCATTTGTAGGTTTATGACGATAATCAACAATTAAAACTAAAGCTCTAAGATTTTTTCTATTTCTCAGATAAGTATCAATCATTTCTCCAAACTGTTGTATCATCTTATCACTTACTTTAGCATATCCATATCCAGGAACATCCACAAATCTCAAAGTATCATTAATATTAAAGAAATTAAGCGTTCTTGTTTTACCCGGAGTACCAGATACTTTCGCAAGTCCATTACGATTCGTCATTGTATTAATAAAACTAGATTTACCTACATTACTTCTTCCTGATAAACAAATTTCTGGTAATGATTCATCTGGCCATTGTGACTGCCAGGCTGCACATAACATAAACTCAGCTTTATTGACTTTGTACATAATTTCCTCCTTTGATAAAAAGAGCCATTTAGGCTCTATTTAACTAATGCATTTTCTAGCACTGTATCAATATGATCAGCTAGAATAATATTTAATTCCTTTTGAACAGATGCAGGAATATCTTCTATATCCTTTTCATTATCCTTAGGAATAATAATTGTTTTAATACCACTACGATGAGCAGAAATTGATTTTTCCTTCAAACCACCAATTGGTAACACTTGACCTCTTAAAGTAATTTCTCCAGTCATTGCTACATCATTTCTAACTGGCTGATTCTTAAACGCTGATAAGATCGCAGTAGTTAGAGTCACACCGGCGCTTGGTCCATCTTTCTTGACAGCTCCTTCAGGCACATGAATATGAATATCTTGTTTATCAAACGCAATATCATCTAGACCATATTTTTTACTATTTGCTTTCATATAATCTAATGCGATAGATGCAGATTCCTTCATAACATCTCCTAATTGACCAGTAATAATACATTTACCACTACCATCAAAATGATTAACTTCAATTGGCAAAATATCTCCACCAAATTGAGTATATGCCATTCCTGTAACAACCCCTATTTGAGGATCACTTAATTTCTTTGTATGTTCAAATGGTGCTTTACCCAAATATTCTTCTAAAGAATCAACAGTAATTGCAATAGTTTCTACTTTATCTTTCAAAACTTTTAATACAGCTTTACGACATAATTTAGCAATTAATCTTTCTAATTCACGAACCCCTGCTTCTCTAGTATAATGACGAATGATATACATCAAAGCATCTTCATGAAATGTTAGCTGTGTATCATATAATCCATGAGCAGATAATTGTTTTTTAATAAGATGTCTCTTACTAATTTCAAGTTTTTCTTGTTCTGTATAAGAAGATAATTCAATAATTTCTAATCTATCTCTTAATGGACCAGGAATATTACCTAAATCATTAGCAGTTGCAATAAATAAAACTTTAGATAAGTCATATGGTTCTTCAATATAATTATCAGAGAATAAAGAGTTTTGTTCAGGATCTAACACCTCTAACATCGCACTTGTTGGATCACCTTTATAATCACTAGACATCTTATCAATTTCATCTAATAAGAATACCGGATTAATAACCCCAGCTTTCTTCATTCCTTGAATAATTCTACCAGGCATAGACCCTAAATAAGTACGTCTATGTCCTCTAATCTCAGCTTCATCTTTAACTCCACCTAAAGAAGCTTTAACAAACTTTCTATCTAATGCTCTAGCAATAGACTTTGCTAAAGAAGTTTTACCAACACCTGGTGGCCCTACCAAACAAATAATAGGTGCATTTAAAGACTGAGTCATCTGCTTCACTGCTAAATGCTCAATGATTCTTTCTTTTGGTTTTTCTAAACCAAAATGATCTTCTTCTAATACTTTTTCAACCTCTTTAATATCTTCAATATCCTTTGTTTCCTGATACCAAGGTACCTTCATCACCCAATCAATATATGATCTAACAACATTTGCTTCCGAAGAAGCAGCAGGCATCATATCATAACGTCTTAATTCTTCTTCGATTTTTTCAACAATGTGTTTTGGATATGGTTTTTCTTTGATTTCAGTTCTAATCCAGTCAGTATCATCTTCTTTATTAGGAGTATCACCTAACTCTTCTTTGATAGCTCTTAATTTTTCTCTTAAATAATACTCTTTTTGATTTTCATCAATACTTTCTTTCACTTTAATATTAATCTTCTCTTCTAAAGCATTGATAGTCTTTTCTTCTTCCATACTTGCAAGAACTAACAATAATCTCTTATTAACATCATTTTCTGCTAAAATTGCTTGTTTCGTCTTTAATTCAACTTGAATATATTGACCAATAGTGTCAGCAATTCGACCAGCACTCAATGACTGAGTTAAATTCATTAAAATTTCTCGAGGGAACATACGAGTATTCTTACTCATTTCTTTAACTTGATCAGAAACTTTTCTTGTTAAAGCAATGCGTTCATTTTCGTCACCTTCTATATCTTCTAAATATTTAACTTTCCCATAAAAAGTATCCACATTTTCATATAAAGAAAGTAACTCTACTCTTTTAATTCCTTTTACAGTTAACTTAATAGTACCATGATTATCTTTTTTAATTCTTCTAACCACTTTACATAAAGTCCCATGATGAAAAACATGATCATAATCAGTCTTTTCATCCATAGGATTCACTTGTGAAATTAAAACAATATTTTCATCATGTTCACCAACACTTCTTTCAATAGCTTTCAAACTAAAAGAACGTCCAACATCAATTGAAATTTCATGTTCCGGAAAGACAAGTATACCTCTTGTACATATAACAGGTAAATCTAATATCATATCTAATTCATCCATTTATTCATTACCTCCTATAAAAACAAGACGCTTTTAGCGTCTTATTTTACGTTATCTTTGATTAATTGAACAGCTTTTCTAGTAGATAAATCAGCTTTAATCTGATCTAATTGTCCACCAAAGATTTTCTTGATTTCATCTACTTCTTTACCATAATAAGATGCGATTTCTTTAATTTCTTCATCAACTTCTTCATCAGTTACTTCAATTCCTTCAACTTTAACGATTTCAGCTAAAATTAAATTGAATTTAACACGGTTTTCTGCTTGTTCTCTAACTTCGTTTCTCATATCTTCTTCAGATTTTCCAGTAAATTGCTGGAATAATTCTAAAGTTAAACCTTGTTGAGCTAAGTTTTGTTCGATTTCTTTTAACATATAATCGATTTCATTTTCAACCATAACATCTGGTACATCAACTGGTGTATTTTCAATAACTTGTTTAAATACTTTATCACTGAATTCATTTTCAGCTTGATTTTGTTTTTGAATTCTAATTTGTTCTTTAGTATAAGTTTGTAAATCATCTAAAGTTTCTACACCATCAATATTAACATCCTTAGCTAATTCATCATCAATTTCAGGTAAAACTTTAGCTTTAATTTCATGAACCACTACTTTGAAAGTAACTTCTTGACCAGCTAAATCTGCAGCTTGATAATCTGCTGGGAAAGTAACATTAATTTCTTTTTCTTCATTTACTTTCATACCGATGATTTGTTCTTCAAATCCAGGAATAAATGAACCTGAACCAATTTCTAATGGATGGTTTTCACCTTTTCCACCTTCAAAAGGAACACCTTCTTTAAATCCTTCAAAATCGATAACAGCAGTATCACCGTTTTCAACTTCACCGTCTTCTTTAACAACTAATTCAGCGAATTGATTTTGATAATCTTTAATTTTTTCATCAACTTCTTTTTTAGTTACTCTTACACTTGGTTTTTTAATATCTAAACCTTTATATTCTCCTAATTTTACTTCAGGAGCAACAGGAGCAACAACTTTTACTTTTAATACTTCTTCAGTTAATTCAACAACTTCAACTTGTGGTTGACCTACAGGTTGAATATTATTATCTAAAAGAATAGAAGCATAATTCTTATTTAAAATAACATCAGTAGCTTCTTCTAAAATAGCACCTTTACCAATTCTAGCTTTTACTAATTTAGTAGGAGCTTTACCTTTTCTAAACCCATCAAGCTTTACGCTTTTTGATAATTTATTCAATGCTTTTTCTTGAGCATCTTTCCATTCTTCAGTAGTAAAATTAACTTCAACTTCAACTAAACTTTTTTCTAATTTATTACAAACAGTTTCCATTTTTTCTCCTCCATATACTTCGACACTGCTCATTATACATGAAACATATAGACTTTGCAACTATTTTAACACTCTATTTGTTTGAGTGCTAAAATTATTTCTTCAATCTCACTTTCATCTACACCATAAGCAATTTCTAAATCTTCCATTGATATTTCTATTGATTGTAATAACGATAAATAATATTGAATACCAGCCGCATAAACAGCATATTCATCATCATAAATCTCTTTTGGAAAATAAGAATATAAAACATATTCTAAGTATTCCTGACATAAGGCTAATAATGATGGATTCTCATCTTCTAATTCCCTCTCCAACAAACGATAAATCCCTTCATAAGCATTTTGAGATAAAACCAAAGGTAAATAAGCAGGGTTAAAATCATAAATAACACCGTTTTTAAAAACTTGCATTTCATCATCTATCTGTTGCTCTATTAATGTCTCCATGATAATAGACTTCGCAAAAGAATGTTTCTTAGGATTAAGTAAGAATCTCTCAATGGCTGGAATAATCATTCTTACATTTAATTGCTGTAATTGATCTAAAGCCATATACAATAAATCATCATTACACTCTTCTTTATCTAATAACACTGCAATCTCATCAACTGAAAAAATCTGATTCTTAGCCTCTAATGTATAATTTGCTTCCTGTTTAGCAAGTAATATCTCATCATAAGCCGCATTAAATAAAGATTCGTACTGATACGGAATATAAGGCATTGACAACTCTTCTATTAAAATATTAATTGCTTCTTCAAATTCTTCTAATTCCTTTAAAACATTTAAATAGATAGCAATAACATCATAATAAGTTTCTTTTGCATTTGCTTTTGCAAAAGCCGCTTCACTTCTTGCTTGTTTATAATCGCCTAAGGCATTCAAACAAACAAGACGTTGATAACGTATGGTCTCATCATTTAAATCCGTTAAATACTCTAAAGCTTCCTTAAATTCTCCTGACTCTATCAAATCATTTACCATTAAATCACCTCATTGTTTAACAATAATATCAAATAAACAATAAAAACGCAATTAAAAAAAGTTTCCGAAGAAACTTTTTTATTCATCACCAAAGCTAACACCAATAGCTTTTGCTGCTTTAACTAATTCTCCATTAGGATCAACATGTTTTTGTTGACCAACTTTTGCAGCTCCGATAACTTCTTCTAAAGAAGTATATCCCATCTTATCTCCATTAATAGTTACAACATTACCAAACTTACCTTCATTAATTAAATCAGCAGCAGCAACACCATAACGAACAGATAAAATTCTATCATAAGCAGAAATATCTCCACCACGAATGATATGTCCTGGATTTACAGAACGAACTTCATGATTAGGAACAACCTTTTCCAAATCTTCAGCCACTTTAGCAGCAATACCACCTAAACGAATTGGATCTGGTGAATCTTCTACAATCTTACCGATAACTTTAGTACCATCAGCATATTTAGCACCTTCAGCTACAGCTACTACAGTATAAGGTAATCCAGCTTCATCACGAGCTTTAATCGCTTTAGCGACATTTTCAATTGTGAAAGGAATTTCAGGAATTAAGCAAACACCTGCATTACCAGCTAGACCAGCATATAAAGTAATCCATCCAGCATCTCTTCCCATTAACTCACAGCAGATAACTCTATGATGAGATTTTGCAGTAGTAGTTAATCTGTCAATGAAATCAGTACCAACTGTCATAGCTGACATAAATCCATAAGTTACATCAGTACTAGCTAAATCATTATCCATAGTTTTAGGTACACCAATAACATTAACACCTTTTCTAGAAAAATCTCTAGCACTTGTTAAAGTACCATCTCCACCTAATACAACTAATACATCAACACCAGCTTTTTTAAGGTTTTCTACACCAACATCACTAACATCTTTTTTTACTTTTCCACCTTTTCCATCATCAACTAAATAATCAAAAAGGTTATCTTTGTTAGAACTAAATAAAATAGTTCCACCTTCTTTATAAATATTCTCAACTTTTTCTTCAGTTAATTCTATATAATTATTGTTATATAAACCTCTATATCCATAAACATATCCAATAACTTCCCAACCATATTTTCTAATTGCTGTTTTAGTTATTGTACGAATGACAGCGTTTAATCCTGGACAATCTCCCCCACCAGAAAGCAACGCAATTCTCTTAACTTTCTTTTCCATACTTATCTCCTCCATTTTTCCTACTTTTTTAGTATAATAAAAAATTA
>JAXJVS010000053.1:0-2084 GCA_036308445.1 Bacilli bacterium
CAGGTAAAAGCTTCCTTAGTAATATCTACTTCCTCGCTAATAACACTACTTTCAACCTCATATTCCTTAATAAACAAAGGTCTCATATAATCACTATAATCAGCTACATCTTCTTCTAAATAGCTAGAACTCATAGAAGACATCACAATCATATCAATAGTACCATCCTTTAAATCATGATAAGCATCTAACATGCTATCATATTGTCTTTCTTTAACACCATCTTTATGATGCTCATCTAATATTTCTCTAGCTCTTGTTAGACCAGTAGAATCATCTAAGAAGATACCCATAGTTAAACCATTGAAATCACTATCTTCATTTAATTCAGATTCTACTAATACATCAATCTCAACTGTTTCTACTTCTTTAACTTGAGTAATCTGACTTGTAAAGCGAGTTGCTTTATTTAAACTTATACAGCCTATAATGAGTGCTATAGTTAATAAGATATTAAAAATAGCACTCATTATAGGAAACTTACTTGCTAGTAAGGCAAGTAATAATAAAATAATGAATAATATAATGACTATTATAATAATAGGTGCTATTGTAATATAAGCAGTTATTTTGATAATATTATAAATTCCTAATATAAGGTTGATAACAATGAAACTTATAGCTATCTTACCAGCAATAGAACTTATCATTTTATTGAATATACTCTTCATGAAATTCCCTCCTATTAACATTATTATAGCATAATCGGTATAAACATTAAAATATTGGAAAAAGTTAAAACTATTTAAACACAAAGGATATTTAATTTATAATAGAATTGTGTTATTATTTTAATGTTTATGAGGTAGAATAAAGATGGATAAAAATACTAAAATCAGAGAAGTAGATATACATGAATATTTACCGGTATTAATTGATATTATTAATACCGGTAAAGATGTCAATTTGATTGTTACTGGTAGTTCAATGGCACCTTTTTTATGTCATCAAAGAGATACGATTATTATTTCTAAACCTAATGGAGATTTCTTTAAAGGACAAATGGTGTTTTATACAAGAGATAATGGACAATATGTTATGCATAGAATACATCATATTAAAAATGATGAATTATATATTGTTGGAGATAATCAGATAGATATAGAAGGACCGGTTAGAAAAGATCAGGTGTTTGGTGTTGTTAATAAAGTTATTAGAAAAGGGAAAATATTACAGAAGGGAAACTTCTGGTGGGAATTTTTTGAACATATCTGGATAAGAATAATACCTTTAAGAAAGCAAGCTGTTAAGTTATATGGAATTATTATGAGGAGGTAAAGTTTATGCAAAATGAAATGATATTAAAACTATTAGATGCTCATTTAAATAAGAAAACATTAAAAAAACAAATACTAACATTAGAACAATGGGATCATCTTCTAACAAAAGCATTTGAACAAAGTATTTTACCTTTAGTATATGAAAATGTATTATCATTAATTGATAATAATCAGGATAAACAGTATATCAAACAAAAATATAATTTTCCAGTTATTAAAGAAGTATCATTACAAGTACAAAAAACAGAAACATTCTTAAAACTCTATAAACATCTATACAATAATGGGGTAAAACCCATTATTGTAAAAGGACTTATATGTAGAAATATTTATCCTAATCCTGACTTTAGAGTTTCTGGAGATGAAGATATCATTGTATCTTCTGATCAATATGAAAAATGTCATAAACTGATGTTATCATTTCCGATGATGAGCGATGCTAATGATCAGGATATAGATATAAAAGAAGAAATCAAATATCTTGATGAAAGAAGAATGCTTCTCATTGAAATGCATAAAGTCTTATTTCCAGGAGAATCTATTATTAATACTGACTGGAATACATTATTCATTTCTACATATACAGATACAATAGAAATGAATATAAATAATACTCCAGTTATATCCTTAAGTCATAGCAATCATATGTTATACCTTGTCTTACACTTATTTAAACATTTCTTACATAGTGGGGTAGGTATAAGACAAGTATGTGACATTATGATGTATGCAAAAACATATGGAAAAGATATAGACTGGGAATTTGTATTAAAACAATGTGCAAAAGTTAATGCAGATTATTTC
>JAXJVS010000054.1:0-13867 GCA_036308445.1 Bacilli bacterium
ACTGCCATAACTGTTTTACCCTGTAAAGTTAATGCAGCTGGAGTTGGCATTGTATAGATAGCCGCAAAAATCACTAATGCAACTAAGATTCCAGCAATTTTCATCCAATCATTAAAAGACATTTTTTTGCTGTTATCTACAGTTTTTGAATCACCCATACTCTTGACCTCCCTTACAAAATCATATAAAATTTAGTTATAAACATATATACGTAGGTACCAATAATATACACATTTATACTGGGCAATACCATTATATCAAACATTTTTGGAATATAAAAATTCCAATTACAACTATGCATATTACTTTTGGTTATAAGGAGGAACTATGGACTTACAAAAAATGATTAATTTTTGTACCGTTTATGAATGCGGTAACATTTCTAAAGCAGCTGAAAAATTATTTTGTACCCAGCCAGCACTTTCTAAACAGATGGCTTCATTAGAAACAGAGCTAGGTTATCCACTATTTAATAGATTTGGAAAAAAGGTCGTTGTTAATGATAATGGTATTATATTTTATCGTTTTGCAAGAAATGTTATTAATGATTACACACTATTAAAAAGAGAACTTTACTTAAAAAACAATGAAAATGAACATGAAGTCCGATTTGGTGCAACAAACTTCATTGGAACATTCTTACTTCCTTCAATATTAAGAAAGTTTAAAGAAGATTATCCAATGACACCAGTTAACTTTATGATTGACTTTCTTCCTAATATCTTAGAATTATTAGATAAAGATGTTATCCATTTTGCGATTGTACCTGAAGATAATAGTTTATTTGAATCTGATGATTTAATTCTTGATCCATTCTTACAAGATGAGTTCGTTTTAGTTTTTCCACCGCATCATCCACTTGCTGATAAAGAAGAAATATATGCTAAAGATATTATAAATTTTCCATTCTTAATTTCACAAGAATCTTCAGCAACTCGTCGATTCGTTACTGAAGCATTAAAAAACAATAATGTTGTATTAAAAAATATTGTAGATATGAATAATATATATACTATTATTCAAGGAATTACTGATGGCTTAGGTATTTCTATCTTCTCCAAAAATGCAATTAAAACACAAGAAAAATTTGGATTATTAAAATCCGCAACATTCAAAGACTTAACTTTAAATCGACAATTATATTTTGTCTATAAATCTAAACATACTTTCTTAGAAGATGAAGCACGTTTTATGAAAGAGTTTATTAAACATGTTCATAGGGAGGATTAAAGAATGAAAGTATTATTTAATGCTGATGATTTTGGTTTTTCTAAAGGTGTGAATTTAGGTATATTAGAAGCATTTCAACAGGGTGTTATTTCTTCTACTAGCTTAATGGTCAATATGCCAGGGTTTACTCATGCTATCGAACTAATGAAACAATACCCCGACTTATTAAAAGTTGGAATACATCTAGTCACTAGTGTCGAACACTCTATTTGTAAAGATTTAAAAACACTGACTGATAAAAATAACCATTTCTATCATAATCAGGATATTATAAAAAATTGTCATATAGAAGAACTAAAGAAAGAATATGAAGCTCAATTATTAAGATTTCTAGATACTGGTTTTAGACCTACTCACATTGATTTTCATTGGTGTTTTTACCCAGTACAAATAGAAGCAGCTATGTATTTAAGCCAAAAATATAATTTACTAATAAGAGCTGAAAACAAAGATATGGAACAATTATTTAAAAACAATCATATTAGGCATAACATGAATATGATACAAGACTTCTATAATCTTGATATAGCTCAAATAACTCCAAAAAAACTGATTTCATTACTACAATACGCAATAGATAATCATTGGGATAGTTGTACATTTGCATTACATCCAGCTTATGTAGATCAAACATTATTAGATTTAAGCAGTTATAATATTCAACGTGCTAAAGAATTTGCTTCATTAACTGATTCTACAGTTATTCAGTTTATTAAAGACAACAACATTGAAACAATCAGTTTTTTAGATGTATAAAAAGTCCATTAATCAATGGACTCTTTTTCTAATAAATATGTATGATAAGGCTTATCATTAGGAGTTCTAAAACAATTTCTAACTTCTTGAAAACCTAGCTTTTTATAAACATATTCACAATATTCATCATCTTCACATCTTGCAGCAATAAGATAAGGAATTTGTAATTCGTCAAAAGCATAATCAATAATAGCTTTTCCTACTTCTTGACCATATCCTTGATGCCATTGATGAGGCAAGAAAATAATAACAAACTGATAATGCTCTTTAAACTTATGAATTCCACAAACTCCTATAAAAGCATATTTATCCTTAGTAAAAATGGGAAATAAACACATTTTAGAATCTTTAAAATGTAATTTTTCCTTTCTTATAATTGAATCAATATCATCTTTAGTAAATATATATCTGGTCCAGTATGATGCAATGATTTCATTTCCAAATAATGCATAACCTAAAAATTCATCTTTTTCTTCCCATAAAGAAACAATTAAACGTTCTGTCTCAATATATGGTGTTCTCACTTTACCCCTTCTTTTTTCTCTCATCTAAAGCATCCTTCAATTGATCTAAAGCTTTTTTCAAAATAATTCTAGGACAAGCAACATTAAATCTTTCAAAACCACTACCACCAGTACCAAAAATATAACCCTCATCTAACCATAATTTAGCATCATTCAACATAAAAGACTCTAATTCATCATTATTCAATCCTAACGCTCTCATATCAACCCAAATTAAATATAATCCCTCTGGTTTTATAACTTTTATTTCTGGTATATTTTCTTCAAAAAATTGAGTCATATAATCAATGTTACCTTGAAGATAATCCAATAACTCATCAACCCATTTATGTCCATATGTATAAGCAGCTTGACAAGCATCTAAACCAAAGATATTAGGATCAGTAACACCATTAGCATTTTTAGTATCTATAAACATCTTTCTCATTGTTCCATCAGCAATAATAATATTAGAAGTTTGTAATGCAGCTAAATTAAATGTTTTAGATGGTGCAGTACAAATCACAGCAAAATCTTTAAAAGATTCATCTACATTATAGAAAGGTACATGAACATTACCATCATAAACAAAATCCATATGAATTTCATCGCTAACAACCTTAACATTATGTTTTTTACAAATCATACCAATCTGATATAATTCTTCTTTCTTCCATACTTTACCAATAGGGTTATGAGGATTACATAAAATAAATAACTTGATATTATTATCAATAATTGTTTTTTCAAACAATTCATAATCACAACTATATTCTTCATTAAAAACCAATGGACACTCAATGACATTTCTATTATTTAAATGAATAGAAGCATCAAAAGGATAATACACCGGTTTCATAATTAATACATTATCGTTTTCCTTTGTAAAAGCTTTTACCGCTAATTTTAATGCAGTAACAACTCCAGGTGTACAAACAATCCATTCTTTTTTAACATCAAAATGATGTCTATCTTTCATCCAATTGATAACTGATTGATAATATGTATCAGTAGGAGCAGCATATCCAAAAATACCATGTTCAGCTCTTTTAACTAAAACTTCTTTAATCTCTGGTAATGTTTCAAAGTCCATATCTGCAACCCACATTGGAATCATCCCATCTACTTGAGCTTTATCACCATCATATTTAACACTATTTGTTCCTTTTCTTTCAATTATCCTATCAAAATCATACATTTTCTTTACCTCCTATCTTAGTACTGTTTTATCCTTAAAAGCCTCTTTAGAAAAATGAAACAACGCTATTCCTAAAGCCATTGACAAATTCAAAGAATCAATATCCTCACTATGAGGAATAAAAACACTTTGTCCATAATCTAGATAATTATCACTTAAACCACTACTTTCATTACCAAATATGAGGGATATTAAATGATTATCAGTTACATTATAAATATTTTTTGCACCTTTTAGCATAAAAGGATATAAATGATGATGTTTATATAACTGATAATATTCTTCAAAGCTATCAAAATACTGAATATTCATATGAAACAATGAACCCATAGAAGATCTCACTACCTTTGGATCAAAAATATCTACCGCAGGCTTAATAATCGCAAGATTATGATAACCAAAACCAATCATTGTTCTTATCATTGTTCCCATATTTCCCATATCCATAGGATTAACTAAAACAACATGATTCTTATCTTCTAATACTGTTTCATATTTACGAAAAACCCCTATAGCAAAACAATTTCCTTTGGGAGATAGTTTTTGAATTGTTTTATCATGAATATCAATAGGAATATGATATTTTGCACATAATTCCTTTATTTTAGGATATCCTTTATTTTGTTCTATCGAGGAGTGTACGATAACTCTAATAACATTTTCACTTCTCTTTTCTAATAGTTCTATAGTTGGAAAAACTCCTAACGTATAGGAAGTTTCATCACCCTTTTTATAAACCTTCATTCCATTCATCCTTTTCATTAAACTTTGAATAATAATAAGTCGCTTGAGCTATATCTTTTTTAACATACTGTCCAAATTCATAAAACTTTCCTAACACCAGATAAGCATCTCTACATTTAAGATTAGCTGACCTTCTTATATATTCTAAGCCTTTATCAACATCTTTATTAAACCCTATTCCTTCTATCATCATTAATCCGATATGACAAAAAGAATCTGGCTGATTGAAATATGAAGCATAAGTTAAATACTTCTTTGCTTCTCCTATATTTTTAGAAGTACCTTTTCCTTCTAAATAATAAGTACCTATTTTGAATAATGCATCTCTATCATAAGTATTAGCCGCTTTCGAATAATAATAAAAAGCTTCACCATTCATTTGATGACTTTGATAATAAGAGCCTAATGTTTTGTAAGCCTCATCAAAATGACATTGTTTTAAATAAACAAGTGCCATTCTCTCATTCAATACATAACCCTTACCTTCTAAATAACACAATCCCATATAATAAAGACATTTTTCATCTTGCAATAAACATCCCTTTTCATAATAATCAATAGCTGCAACAATATCTTCTTCTACCCCTAAACCATGTTCTAACATATAACCTAAATAGCTATAAACATCTTGATCACCATGATTTCCTAGATAAGAGAATAATTGAAAAGCTTCTTCAAAATCCTGATTAACGCCTTCACCTTCATAATAAGCCAAAGCAATCATTTTAATCTGATATAAAATCTGATTATCCAAAGCATTTTGTTTAATCTCTTCAATATTCATAATACTCATATTTAAAACAACCTGATTTAAAGACTGTTCAATAACCCCTATACAAAAAACAGCTTCTTCCTGATTTACTTCTTCTTTATCTACAAAGTAATCTATCAATACTTTTTTATCAACAAGATGATTAAACAAAATCATATCATAAATACCACTTTTTATAGCTTTAACCAAAAGATAACATTCTTCTATCATATCTGGCGCTAAAGCATTAATCTTATCTTCAAATGCATCTAGATCACTAATAAGCAATTGTTTTGTATCCTTTAAATAATCACTAAATACATCTACAATTCTAAGATCCATAATCTCCATTATTAATCTTCTTTACCACATCTAATTCCTTATTAGCATTCTCCATCAAAGATTCAAAATATTTCTTATCAAAATCAGCACCTTGATCAATCAAATCAATAAGCTCTTTATAACTATCAACCACATTTTGCCATAAAGATTCTTTAATCACATAATCAATTTCATTATGCGCCTGTTGACTTAACTTATTAACACTCTTATATTTTTCTTTAAAGACTGCATTATAATCAATCTTCTTTTTCCTAGAAAATAGTCCCATAAAACAACCTCCTTATCTTTTTTTATTATACCAAGATTTCAAATCAATTGTAAACATGTTATAATGCTTAAGTGAGGTGAGAATATGCATAAACTAGCTTGTCCTAAATGTCATAGTCAATTGACATTAGAGAACAAAACATATCGTTGTACAAACAATCATTGTTATGATTTATCAAAAACAAAGTATTTAAATCTATTATTAAACCCTGATAAATCTACAAATAATCCCGGAGATTCCAAAGAAAGTTTAATTTGTCGAAAAAATTTCTTAAACCAAGGATATTATGATGTTATATTAAATGAAGTTATTCAATGTATAAAAAAATATAATCCTACTCCTAATGATATATTAGATTTAGGATGTGGAGAAGGATATTATACAGCTAAAATGAAAGCAGTATTCGAAGAGTCAAATGTCTATGGCTTAGATATTTCTAAAGAGGCAATAAATATGGCTACTAAATATCGTAAAGATATTTATTGGTTAGTAGGTAATACAAAAAACTTACCTATTCTTGATCAGTCTATAGATATATTAACTGCTTTATTTACAGTTATTAATAAAGATGAAATAGAAAGAGTTTTAAATGATAATGGTTATCTTGTTCATGTTACGGCAAATAACTATCATTTAGTAGAATTTAAACAATTAATCTATGATGAAGTGAAAGTAAAATCTGATGAATTTATTAGATTACCATTTCCGGTTGTAGAAAGCTATGATTTTAAAAAGACAATTCATTTAAATTCTAGAGAAGATACAATTCATTTATTAGCTATGACTCCACATTACTATCATATCAAAAAGGAAAGAAGATATGTTTTAGATACTTTAGGTGAATTTGATGTCACTATTGATATAAGAGTGACTGTATATAAGAAACCATGAAATATACAATCCGTAATCAATATATAACTTTTATTATAGATAAACAATTTATCTATAAATCTATTGATGATGTTTTTGAATATTTTCATTTATCAAGAAAAACAATTCACCTATTAAAACAAAATAAAGAATATTCTTTAAATAATCATTTTGTTTCATCACAAACAATCCTACAAAAAAATGATCGACTAACAATCAAAGCCTTTGAAACAAATGATTTTATGTATTCTCCTACACCTTCTTCAATAGATATAATCTATGAAGATGATTTCTTTTTAATTGTAAATAAACCAGCATTTTTACCAGTCTATCCTGATTCATTAGATAAAATAGAATCACTAAGCCATTATGTTAGCTACTATTATCAACAATCTGGATATGATATACCAGTAAGACCAATACATCGCTTAGATAATGATACTACTGGTTTAGTTATATACTGTAAATGTGCATTAATTCAACCATTATTAGATTATCAATTATCAATTAAAGGAATCAAAAGAGAATACAAAGCAATAGTTAAAGGAAACCTAGATAGGAAAAAATATACAGTAAAAACAAATACAGCTAGAGATCGACATAACAGTAAAAAAATGAGAGTATCTAAAGACGGAAAAGAAACAATTACTCATTATCAGTTAATTAAGAATTATGAAAGTTATGCCTATATAAAATGCCAGCTACAAACAGGTAGAAAACATCAAATAAGAGTTCATATGGCATATAGTGGACATCCTTTAGTTGGTGATATATTATATGGAAAACCTTCAAACCAAATAAAAAGACAGGCATTACATGCCTATCTTATTGAAATGGTTCATCCAATAACATTAGAAATATTACATATCGAATGTCCTAATCCTCAAGATATTCAAAACTTACTAACTTAACAATATTTCTACAATCTATTTCAAAAAGAATACTTGCAGATATAACTCTACGTTCACCACAATCTGAGAAGATGATATCAACATCATCTTCTTTTCTTTCATACCCACTAATACACACCCAATGCCAATTATCCTCTTCTAATTCCTTAGCCCTATGTGATAATATTAAGACTCCTACAGGATGTTTATTATCAATACTAGTCTGTATAAACTTTATAGATTGTGGTACTGATTTTGGTTTCTTTAAATATCTTGGTTTTAACCTAATATCTTCTTTATTCATTCTTTCAATCATTTTATGAGCAAATTTATAAAAATAAGGAAATCCCATTCTTCCAGGAGTCATGTATCTATATAAATCATTCATAATATTAAGAAACTCATTCTTATGACATTTTTCTATATTCATATAATAAGCATATAAATTACTACCTAATACACTGCCGCATCCTGCTCTTCTAGCCCATTCATCTTCAAACCAATCTTGATTACCACCATAACCTATAAGTTCATTTTCATATACTTGTGTGATTTTTAATTCTGGCATATTATTTCTCCTTGAATTTAAAACGAACCTATAAGGTTCGTCATCTTATTTATACACTTTTATTGTTCCTTGAATACGTACAATATGGATTGTTTCATAATCTTTTACAATTATTTTAACATTATTACCATCACTCTTTAAACTATTAGATATAGAACTACCACTAGTTAAACTATTTTTATATAACTGCCCTTTTGTTTCATCATAATTAAATGCAGACTTTACTGTCATTTTTTCTGACGAATCATTATAGTATCCTTCAACCTCTTTTTCAGTAGTCTCTAAAAAACTCATCACTTCAGTCTCAACATTATATGATAACCATTTATAACTAGAATTAGTATATTCGCTCTCTACTGCAATATCAGCTTCGACTGTTTTATTTGCATACTCGTCTTTTAAATATAAACAATTTAAAAGACTAACAGACTCTATTTCATCAAAAGCATCAGTAAAAATATTAACATTCTTCTTTATTTCCAGATAATCTTTCCAATTATCAATAGTTATCTCAATCTCTTCATATTCATCTGAAACATAAGGTGCTTTCTTTGTTTCAGTAATAATTCTTTGTAATTCATACTCTGCTGAATCATAATTACCATTTTCTACACAATTAATCAAATAACCATATTTTTCTAGTTTCTCTTCATTTTCCTTATTACCACAAGCCGTTAATGAAAATACCATCAATAAACACAACAAACTAAGAATTATTCTTTTCATCATCTTCTCCCCTTCATATATACATTATAAATAGATATATACTACTTTGTCTAGAATCAAAATCTCTATTTCAAGTTTATTGCATTTGTCCATGCTGTTTTTCCTTTATCATCAATACATTCAATTCTAATATAAGTCTCATTACCTTTTAGAATATGTTCACCATATTCTAAAATACTATCTTTTCTCATAATTGTTTCACTACTATTAATTGGTCCACCAGCAATAAAATGAATATATTCTACATGAGAACAATGAACATACACTTTATTACCATCAATTCCCCATTGATAAATACTAGGTCCACTACTAAAATAATAATCACCATTCAACATATGATTTATAATTGCTTCATGTGATAATTCTTCCGATCTTACCATAATATAGCCACCCAAACTATCAAAACGCTCTTCTAGATTATGATTATCATCAGCAGCAAAACCATATACAAAATGATTTCTTCTCAACATTTCATCCCAAAATACACTATTATAACCTTCTCCACATTCAATGACTGTTGCATAATTATATACTTCCATAGCCCATACATTTTCTAACCCAACAACTTCATCCATATATACCCTAGACCATGTAGGATGATTATAAGTTACAAAACAACCTTTTGATATTAAATCATCAATAACCTTTTGAGCCGCTTCTAAACCATCCCATGTTCCTTTATAAATTGGAACTTCTAATCGTGTATCATGTTGAATAAGATTATGACCTGCCTGTTGCTGCATGTCTTTATTTCCTAATATCCCATGAATATGATGAGTTTTAACTCTATCACCATGATTATCGTACAATACAGCTGAAGCTTCTACACTTGGCAACAATATAAAATCCTCACTATCATATACATTTCTTAAATCTACATAATAATCATGTTCACTTAAACTTAAGAAATCATATCCATTATCCTTATAAAGCTGAACTGCTTCACTAGGAGTTAATCTACCATCAGATAAAGTTGTATGACAATGAATATTACCTTTATACCATTTACCTTCTTTACTAAACATTTCTTTTTTCATATAATTATCACCCTGATTTCCATTTTACACGAGTAAAGTATTTCTTTAAAGAAATACTTTTATAAAAGAAAAAATCACCTTTCGGTGACTTTTCTCATATCTGTATTCTACGGGAAAACGAATACTATTATAGATATTTGGGACAAGCACATAATAGCATAAAAATGCCCCAATTATTTTCAAATTATGAAAATTAACGATTATCAAACAGCATCTCTACAATGAAAGCCATTTCATTTTCTACTACACCTTTTATAATGTATTTATCAGCATTTTTTCCTACATACAAATCAACTAAAGAAGCTGGTTTTATCTCCTTACGATAATTAATAGATAATTCTTTAATATACTTTGTCTTATAGAAATCTAAATCCACAAGATCACAAGCCCATTCTAAATATCGAGCATTATTCATGTGCTGATTAACATCTAAATCACTATACATTACTTTTCTTTGAGATACTAATTCCATTTCTATATCTTCTTTAATTGTTTTAGGTGTTTCCAATGGTATTTGACATTTTATATCTGGTACATTTAAACCTACTCTTTTAGGTGCAACTATACTTCTTTTTTCTAAGTCGATTAATGTCCATACAGAAGCAATAGTTCCCACTAGTTCATTTTCTTTTTTTATATAATAATTTCTTGGAAAAGTAACAAATGTTCCTTTATCCACAGATGTTTCTATTTCAATGCTATCATCTGCTCTTATTGGTTCTTTTAACTTCATTGTCTGTTTTGCAACTACCCAGCCATACTGCTTTCTCATTTCATTATTCCACATACCTATTTCTAGTGCATTCTTAGTAGCAAGCCATGCTAATGTAGAAAAAAGTGATGTTAATTTATAGTTTCCCATATAATCTACATCATTAAAATCTAATGTTTTCTTAATAAAAGTCATAATTTCACCTCTTTAACTAGATATTATATACTAATTATTTCAAATATAAAGATTTTTCCTTTGTGAAATTACAAATTTATTGTATAATAAATCTGTGTGAAAGGAAGTTGTTTTATGACTGTATCAGAACTTGTGTTAAATGTATTAAGTTTTTTGATGTTATTAGTATTAGCTTGGTTTACTTTTACAATAGTTAATATTACTGTTACTATTTTTAAAACAAGAAAACAAGATAAGACTTTAAAATTCTGTTTTAATCGTGGTGGTAAAATATTCTTTATTGTTTCTAGTGTTGTATTCTTAGCTCTCTTTATTGGTGGTATTATTGCAATTGTATACGGATTAACTCATGATAATATTTCTATGTATAGAGTAGCAATCAACCTAATGGGGTTAGGATCACTTTTATATTCTTTATTACTTTCTAATACTATTCAATTAGGAAGAAAAGACTTGATGATTGGAAGAATGCTTATAGATTATCGTAAAATGAAGAAAGTGACTTTCAGTTTAGATGATAGAGTAACATTTGTATATGCTCAAAAAGAATATACATTTACAACACGTTTTGCAGATTTGACAGAAATCAAAAAAGCAATGAAAAGATAAAAACTTGGGAATCCCAAGTTTTTTTATTCTTCAATATCAAATTGACTATAATATAGATGATGATAGAAATCTTTATGTGCTAGTAATTCTTCGTGTGTTCCTTGTTCAATAATATGTCCTTTATCCATAACAATAATCTTATCAGCTTTTTTAATTGTAGACAATCTATGAGCAACAATAAAAGTTGTTCTACCTTCCATCATCACTTCAAAAGCATCTTGTATCTGTTTCTCTGTTCTTGTATCAATAGATGAAGTCGCTTCATCTAAAATAAGCATTGGTGGTTTAACTAACATAATACGAGCAATACATAATAATTGTTTCTGTCCCTGTGATAAGTTTCCACCATCTTCGCTAATCATTGTGTCATAGCCATCCTTCAATTGAACAATAAACTTATGTGCATGAGCATTTTTAGCAGCTTTTATAATTTCTTCATCACTTACATTTTTATTGCCATAAGCAATATTCTCCTTAATTGTTCCATGAAACAACCAGGTATCTTGTAAAACCATACCATATAAACTTCTTAGATAATCTCTATTCATTTCATTTATATTGATTCCATCAATATAAATATTGCCTTTATCAGGATCATAAAAACGCATTAATAAATTAATAAATGTTGTTTTACCGCATCCTGTAGGACCTACTATTGCAATAGTTTCTCCACTACGTACACTTAATGAAAAGTCTTCTATTAATGGATTATTCTGATCATAAGAAAAATTGATATTATCTATTTCTATATTTCCTTGAGGATTAACAATCGTTTTAGGATTATCTATTTCTGTAATTATCTCTTGATCTAATAAAGCAAATACTCTTGAAGCACATGCTAGAGCAGTCTGCAATTCAGATATAACATTAGATATTTCATTAAAAGGTTTTGTATACTGATTAGCATAAGTTAAGAAACTTGATAAAGACCCAACACTAAAGTTTCCTGACATAACCTGTAAAGCCCCAAAAATACATACAGAAGCATAAACTATATTATTCACAACTCTTGTACTAGGATTAACTAATGCTCCATAGAATTGAGATTTAACCCCACTAATATGAACTTTACTATTTATCTCTTTAAACTTCTCTATATTTTCTTTCTCATATCCAAAAGCTTTAATAATTTTCTGATGACCAATCATTTCTTCTATATATCCACTCATTTCACCTCTTAAAGCTAATTGTTCCTGAAAATACTTATATGTCCTTCTTACTATGACAGATGCCACAACTAAAGATAATGGTGTTAATACAACTACAATTGATGCTATAGGAATACTAATATAAATCATAAAACCTACGGTTCCAACAATCGTCATAATACCACTAAATAAATGAGTAAAGCCCTGTAATAAACCATCACCTATTAAATCAATATCATGAATCATTCTACTCATTAAATCACCATGAGAAGAAGAATCGACAAAACTTAATGGTAAAGAAGAATAACGGTGAAATAACTGATTTCTTAAATCTTTAGTTATATTATAAGTTAAATGATTAGACATTCTTACTAATAACCATTGAAATAAAGAAGCTAAAACTATAGAAATAAAGATATAAATTATTCTTAATTTTAATAAATGCAAATCAACATGACCAACACCAATCAATAAATCAACAGCTTGCCCTATTAAAATAGGAGTTAATAAAGTAAATACAATATTTAAAAAAGAAAAAATGAAAGCAAAATACAAATACCTCAAATAAGGCTTACAAAAAGTAAGTAATCTTTTTAATGTCTTTATATTCATGATTGCACCTCCCCTGATAATTGAGAATAAGCAATCTCTCTATAAATATCACAATTATTGAGTAATGATTGATGACTTCCAATACCAGCTACTTCTCCATGTGATAAAACTATTATCTTATCAGCATGCATAATGGATGATATTCTCTGTGAAACAATAAATATAGTTGATTCAATAGTTTTAAAAGACTTTCTTAAAGCTGCATCTGTCGCAAAATCCAAAGCACTTGCACTATCATCCAAGATTAAGATATCAGCATTCTTAACCAATGCTCTTGCGATTGTTAATCTTTGTCTTTGACCACCTGAGAAGTTCATACCATCACTAACAACTTCACTGTCTAAACCTAAATCTTTCACAAAATGAGATTGAGATAATTGTAATGCTTGCCAGATTTCTTCATCAGTTGCATCTTTCTTTCCCCATTTTATATTATCTCTAATAGTTCCTTTAAATAATATAGCATGCTGAGGAACTAAGGCAATCTTATCTCTTAATTCATTTAAATCATATGTTTTAATAGACTTACCTTCTATACTAATATGCCCTTCATCGCAATCATAAAAACGACATAATAAATTTACTAAAGTACTCTTACCACTACCAGTTCCGCCAATAATTCCAATAGTTTGATTTTTTTCTACATCAAAACTCACATCTTTTAATGCTATATTACCCTGATAAGAAAAAGAAACATGGTTAAAAGAA
>JAXJVS010000055.1:0-2555 GCA_036308445.1 Bacilli bacterium
ATTTTTCTAATCTTTCTTCTATTTCTTTAATTAAGATTTTCATTGCTTTTATACGAGCATATTTCTTATCAACTGACTCAAGAACATACCATGGAGCAAATTTTGTATTTGTTTTATGTAACATTTCTGTTATAGCAGCTTCGTATAAATCCCATTTTTCTCGATTACGCCAATCTTCTTCAGTAATTTTCCATTGTTTTTCTGGAGTATTCTGACGTTCAGTAAAGCGTTCTAATTGTGTCTGATTATCAATCTGTACCCAGAATTTAATGACAATTGCACCCCAATCATACAATTCTTTTTCAAATTCATTCATTTCATTGTAAGCACGCTGCCAGTCATTTTCACTGCAAAATCCTTCAAGTCTTTCAACCATAACACGTCCGTACCATGTTCTATCAAATATAGCAACATGTCCATCTTTAGGTAAACGTTTATAAAAACGCCATAAAAAATGTCTATTTAATTCACCTTTATCAGGTGCTGCTATTGGATGAACTGTATATCCTCTTGGATCTAATCCCGAAGTTACTCTTTTTATATTTCCGCCTTTTCCCGCAGCATCCCATCCTTCATAGGCAATAATTACAGGGATTTTTTTACGATATAAAACATTATGTAATTCTTTTAATTTTTTACGACATTTTTTTAATTCTCTACGATAATCTTCATCTTTGATTGTAACACTTAAATCTATTCTGTTTAAATCAATTTTTTCTCTTAATTCATATACATTATCAATGATTTTAGCATCTTCTTTATCATGATCTAATCTATCTTGAATACATGCCATTAATGTTTCTAATACTTGTAATTGTACTAACTTCTTATTTGTAGCATCAATAACATACCAAGAAGCATATGATTCATTTGTTTGATTTAAGTAATCATCATAAACATCTAAACATTGATCATAATGTTTATTTTGCCACATATCTTCCTCAGATACACGCCATTTTGTATTCTTATCTTTTATTAGAGATTTCATGCGTTTTGTTTGTTCATCATGTGAAATATGGAAAAAAAACTTAATAACTAAATAATTATTATCTACTAATGTTCTTTCAAATTTTTTTATACTTTCTATACGCTTTTTATATTCTTTCTTTGATAATTCTTTATGTATATATTGACCAGTTACTTCGTTCATCCAGCCATGATCATAGAAAGAGACTTTTCCATTTTCAGGAATTTCTAGAAAATATCGATATAAAAATGGTTTTCTTTTATCATCTTCACTTTTTTTTGCCATCGTTTTTACATCATAGAAACGAGGATCCATATTTTGAATGACTTTCCCCATAGTTGTTCCTATGCCAGAAGTTCCCCATCCTTCAAACAAAACAACTACTGGTAATTTCTTTTCTTTTAATAACATTTGCTTTTTTGATAGTTCTATCTTTGCATTTTCTAAACATTCTTCTATATCAGGAACTATTTCAATTTTTTGAAACTCATAATCTTTTAACATTACCCTTACCTCCAATTTACCATAATTTAATCTTAACACTACAATAAATTGAATAAAAGATAAAACAAACTTTAAAAAAATATTTATTAAAAAAAGAATCTCATATGAGATTCTATTTAATATTTTCTGTTATTTTATTTTTAATTTCTGATAATTGAATTCTTTCTAAATCCAATCCTAGTTTATTATTTTCTATAATATAATCTCCTACAAGATAAGTTTTCATTCCTAATGTTTGAGCAATACCATCTTCATATTCATTATTTCCAAACATTAAGACTTCTTCACCTTGTAAATTGAACTTATCTAATAACCATTGATAGTACTTTGGATTAGGTTTAGCAAGTTTACTGTTTTCATATACAGTTACAAAATCAAAATCTTCGTCTTTTAAACCAATAAAACTCATACGTGTTAAAGTTCCAGCTTTCGGGAAAATCGGATTAGTAGCAAGAACTACCAACAAATTATTTTTCTTACAATAATCTATGATATCTCTAACATATGGATTTTCTTTACAAATTGATTTTACTTGTTTAAATTCATTAGTATAAAAAGAATTAATAAACTCTTTATCTTCTAACTTTTCTTGACCATATACTTCAGCAAAATAATCCCAGAAAACTTCTTCATTTGTCTTTGAACCATCATTCATCATCATTTTTTTAGTACCAGTCCATAAACAATCAACTAATCTATCTTTCTCATATCCTAAAGGATTTAACTTTTTTGCTAATAAACCAAAATATACTTTTACAAATTCATTCTCATTAAATGGTAATAATGTTCCATCCAAATCAAAAAATACAGCTTTTATCATTATATTAACCCCATTTCTTTTTTTGTAAGTTTAACATCATAAAGTTGAATAAATCAAGCTAAATCCATAAAAGAAAGACAATTATCCATAAATGTACAAAAAAGAACCTAAAACGCTTTAGGTTCTTTAAATAATTATTCTACACCGACAATAAATGAATATACAGGTTGTTTACCATTAACTAATTCTAATTCAGCTTCATAATTATCTTCTACAAAAGCTTCAATTTCTTCTGCTTCTTCTTCAGTGACATCTTCACCGTAA
>JAXJVS010000056.1:0-11320 GCA_036308445.1 Bacilli bacterium
AACCCGTATATAGATCGTTAATTCCGCTAAAATTCTAAAACAATATATTATCCTCATTTTTCTAATGCTTTCAAATTCCTAATAAAAAAACTCTCTAATGTCTAAAAACATTAAAGAGTTTCTTCATTATTTTTCTAAACTATCTTTATATTCTAGATATTCATCATATGTAGATAATCTATCAATACATCCATCATCAGTTAATTCAATAATCCTATTTGCAATAGTTTGTACAAACTGATGGTCATGAGATGTAAAGAAAATATTTTCTTTAAAACGAATTAATCCTTCATTTAAAGCTTGAATAGATTCAAGATCTAAATGATTAGTAGGTTCATCTAAAATAAGAACATTAGAATTAGCCATCATCATTTTAGCTAACATACATCTTACCTTTTCTCCCCCTGATAAAACATTAGCTTTCTTTAAAGCTTCTTCTCCAGAGAATAACATTCTACCTAACCATCCTCTTAAATCTTGTTCATATACTTCTCCAACTGCGAATTGTCTTAACCATTCTACTAAAGTTAAATCACAGTTTTCAAAGAATTCTGTATTATCTTTAGGGAAATATGATTGTGAAGTTGTTACTCCCCATTCAAAAGTTCCTTCATCAGGTTCAATCTCTCCAGTAATAATCTTAAATAAAGTAGTAACTGCCAATTCATTATCTGATACAAAGGCAATCTTATCTTTAGGAGAAGCACTAAATGATACATTATTTAATACTTTTACATCACCTATTGTCTTAGATAATCCTTCAACATTTAAAATAATATTTCCAACTTCTCTTTCAGCCTGAAAACCAATAAATGGATATCTTCTTAAAGAAGGTTTAATATCTACCATTTCTAAGTTATCTAATAATTTTTTTCTACTTGTTGCTTGTTTTGCTTTAGAAGCATTAGCACTAAAACGTGCAATAAATTCTTCTAATTCTTTCTTTTTAGCTTCAGCTTTCTTATTTATTTCTTTAGCTTGTTTTAACATCATTTGTGAATATTCATACCAGAAATCATAGTTTCCTACATATAACTGAATCTTACTATAATCAATATCAGCAATATGAGTACATACTTTATTTAAGAAATAACGGTCATGTGAAACAACAATAACTGTATTAGGGAAATTCATCAAGAAATTCTCTAACCATCTTACACTCTTCAAATCAAGACCATTTGTAGGTTCATCTAACAATAAAATATCTGGATTTCCAAATAACGCCTGAGCTAATAAGACCTTAACTTTCTGACGTTCTCCTAATTCTTTCATCGGAGTATATAAGTACTCTTCTCCTATCCCTAAACCATTTAACATAATTGAAGCATCAGTTTCAGCATTCCAGCCATCCATTTCCGCAAACTCACCTTCAAGTTCAGCAAGTTCAATACCATCTTCATCATTAAAATCAGCTTTACTATATAATACTTCTTTACGTTTCATAATTTCATAAAGCTTAGCATTACCCATAATAACTGTAGTTAACACATCATATTCATCATAAGCAAAGTGATCCTGTTTTAATACAGATAATCTTTGTCCTTCACTAATAACCACTTCACCTTTATTAGGTTCTATTTCACCAGATAATATTTTCAGAAAAGTAGACTTACCAGCACCATTAGCACCAATAATTCCATAGCAATTACCTTCTGTAAATTTAACATTTACATTTTCAAATAATACTCTATCACCATATCTTAAACTCACATTTTGTGTTGAAATCATAATTAATCTCCTTTACATAAAGTCCATACTATTATACCTAATATAAATATTTTTGCAAACAAAAACGGAATCTTATAATTCCGTCTTACTATAAATAGCTTTTCCAATGATTCTAACAGGCAAATTTTCAATATCCTCACGACTAAAATATCTATTTTCCACCAAAGGATTAGCAGCCTCCAAAATCATCATATCCTGTTTCAAGACAACTCTTTTCAAAGTCACTTCATCACCAATCATAACTATACCAATATCACCACTATGAAGAGTATTCGTTTGTTTTACATAAACAAGATCACCATCCATGATACCAGCACCTTCCATAGATTCACCAGTAACCCTTAAAAAATAATCACCTTTTTTACTATCTTCCATAGTCACTTCTTCTTGACCTAAATAGTTTTCATCACCAAATAAATCATACCCTGCTTTCACATACCCTAATATAGGTTTATAAAACTGAATCATCTTCCCCTTCAATAAAATCTCAACATCCATTCCAATCAATTGACTTAATCTTTGCATTGGTTCTTCTTGTAAAGATTTCACTTCACCAGATAACCATCGTGATACTGTAGATTTATTCACACCAACCTTTTTAGCAATATATTCATTAGAAACCTGATATTTATTTTTATAATCCAAGATAATCTGTTTTAGTTCCATAAGTACACCTCTAGCTCATTATATCATCTCATGTTGCATTATCAAACAATTTATGCAACATTTTTATTTTTCAATATTATCGGCATACTTTTTTAGATAAGATTTATCTAAACCAAAACCTCTTCCTTTAACTTCCTTCACTTTAGATATAACCATAAATGCTGTCGGATCAATCTCATGAACAAGTTTTTCTACTCTCTTTAATTCTCTACTTTGAACAACTGTCATAACCATTTGTTGATCATTATTCAAAAAACCAGTTTTAATCTTTAAATATGTTGTTCCTCGATCAATAGAAGAATGAATCATATCATTAATTTCTTGATATTTAGGAGAAACAATCATAATTTGAGAAGCTGATGTTCCAATTGTAAGTGTTTGATCTAATACAAATGTAGTAATGACTAATACTACAAAACCATATAATATATCTTGCGTACTTGAATAAAAGAATTGTGTTACTAACACTAAACAATCAATAACATACATAGATACAGCTATATTAAAATGAAAATATTTATTTAATACTAATGGCGGAACATCCAAACCACCGGTAGATGACCCTTCTTTCATAACCAACCCTATACCTGCACCACTTAACACTCCTGCCAGAATAGCAGCTAATAAATGATCAGTTGTCGCATTCACAATAAAAGACCATTGATTAAACATACTAAAAAAGAAAGGATATAAAAAAGTACTTGCGATAGTCGTCATCGCAAAACGTTTACCTAAAAGCAAGAATCCCATAATCAACATTATAACATTAATAATTGTTACTCCTAGTTCTAGATTTGTATTAAAAAAATGATTAAAAAATAAAGAAATACCTGTAACCCCTGTAGAAACAAAATCATGAGGAACCACAAAAGCACTCACTCCAAGTGCTAATAATGCATTTCCTAATATAATAATTAAATAAGATTTTATTTTTTTCACTTCCATCACCAATATTCGATTATACAAATTTAAAAATTTATTGCAATATGATACAATACATAAAAGAGGTAAGATTATGATTATTTTATATATTATTAAAAATGCTAAAAGAGAATATTATGAAGAATATAAAAAACAATGTCTAAAACAATACTGCCATTATATTCACTATAACAAAGAAATAGAAATAATAAAAAACGAAAATGGTAAACCATATATTAAAGATAATCCTTTCTATTTCAATATTTCTCATAGTCACGATTATTATATAATGGCTTGCAGTCCTACTCAAATAGGCATTGATATTGAAAAACATCGAGATAGAAAATATCAATTATTATCAAAACGTTACTATACAGAAAATGAACAACAATATGTAAACATTCATAACAGACAAGGTTTTTTTGATATCTGGTCAATGAAAGAAAGTTATACTAAATTTTTAGGTGAAACAATAATAAAAAACTTAAAAATAAATTTAGTTAAAAACAATCAATTGATAACATTTAAAAACAATATCTATTTTTATAAAATAGATATTGATATAAACTATAGTTGTTTTATGACTTTAGACACCAAAATAACAACAAAGGAAATCTATTTAGATTTCCTTTAGTTCTATTAATTCACGAATAGTTTCATAATCATCATATAATAATCCTTCATCTTCATATTCTACTTCACCATCTTGATTATCATATGGATCTTGTCTTTGATATTTTTTTGCTGGATATAAAGGTACCTGGAAATCATTACATGCTGGCATTCTTAATGGATCTAGATGAGAAAAATAGAATTCTCTTCTTTCCTCATTTCCTTCTCTATAAGCACTACCACCAAATGAACAATCAACTGGTAACCAGCCAAAAGGAGCAACATAAATCTCTGCCCAATCATGATTACCAACAGATTCTTGCGATACATATAAACCAGCTTGCCATCTTGCAGGAACTTTGACTATTCTACATAAAGTAATAAACAATAATGCCTGTAAACCACAATCTCCTTTTAAATTTTTAGCCGAATATTCTCCAATGTTTTCAATTAAAAAATATCCTCTTACAAAAGAATATGTAACATGTGTTGTAATATAATCATATATTTTCTTAGCCTTTAATAATGGATTTGTTTCATTACCTACAATCTCTATAGCTAGTTGTTTAAGATATGGCGTAAATACTATATGTGGTACTAATTCTTCAGTATAGTATGTAGGTTGTACTTCACTTACATCTTCTGCTTTATATTCAATATATGGCGAATTCATGTCATAACTGAATTCTACAGAGAATTCCACCCCTTTTTTATATTCTTCTTCAATATATAATGTTCTAGCATTATGATCTCTAGGACTTAATATATATTGAGAATGACTAACATTTAATATTTTTACATTTTCTACCTGATGATATTCTATCGGTAATGGTAGATGGACTTTAATCTTCTTTCCTTCTTTTTCTTTTTTTATTTTTATTGTTTCTTTTAAATGAATATGATATTTAATACCATGATTTTCTTTCATCTTTTTCATCATTTCATTTAATTCTGTTTTAGGCTGTAATTCATGATTTCTTTTATCAACATCTTGAATCATACCAGTAATATCTCTTCTTGTTTTTAAAATATTTTCAAAACATAATTCATGAAAATGTTTAACACCATATATATATATCCATTCTAATTGATTTAATTCTATCAATTCATCAATATCTTTCATAGTAAATGTAGGGATATATTTTTTAAACTTTTCTAATACTTCATCTTTTGTATATGGATATTGTGATGGTAATCTTTCAATCACTTCTTTTTCTAGTAATAATCTCTTTTTTAAACTTTCTGGTATATCCTTTTCTAATCTTTTATCAATAAGCTGAATACATTCTTTAAAGTGTCCACTCCACTTTTCTTTTAGAATATCTTCTGGTAAAGGTATTTCAAAATACTTAACATCTATCATAATAGTTCCTCCCTTATTCCTTATTATATCTCTTTTTTTTACTTTTGTTTAATATTTTTAAGGATTACAGCTTTGACAAGGCTCATATCCTTCATTTAATAATTCTTCTCTAGATTTAGACGTATTTCTCTTATTCTTAGCTTTCGTATCCGCTAACTTGCTACAATCTACTCTATGAAACTTATATGTATTAATATTTAAAACATATGTAACATTTTCTTCTAAATGAGTATGACTATTAGATAATTGCGTTTGACCTGTTAAATAATTGATTTCAATACCATCCTGTACATTATAAATATACACATTTATTCTTATCTCATCATCTTCTACAGATGCTGCCTGCAGATTTAATCCTCTTGCGACTAATTCATCATTCTTATATATAGGTATAGCTTTATATAGTACATGATGACTTGTATCATCAATATAATCTGCAACCTTATTTTCAAAAGGTAACATACCATCAATATTAAAACTTCTTGTACCCGTCATTAAATTCTTTTCTTCAGCATTTAATGAACTTAAACACCAGGCAATAAGATGACAACGATTATAAATATAACCACCATCTACCAATGACTTATCATATCTCTTGGTTTGCCATCCACTAGGTTTAACCATCCCTATAGAGCCTCTTTCTTCATCATCTTTAGGCATTGCTTCTTTTCCTAAACAAGCATAAGCTTCTTTAGTTCTTCCTAATTCATCTAAATCAGTTAATTGAATAAATGTATCTGTTGTATATTCTTTTTCATCAAACGCTGGTTCATTATTATTGATGACAACATAAGGTTCTCCACCATATTCAGGAATATTTTCTAATGATATATATTCTTCTTGATATCTTTCATCTAATAATATTTCTATATCTAAACATGATGAAAGTATAACTAATAATAATAATGATAATAAAACTTTTAAAAACTTCATAACTACCTCTTTTCTACTATCTATATTATATTCAAATTAGAAATAAAGAAAAGAGAATACTTTTGTATTCTCTTTATTCAGCAGGAATAACTGATCCTTGATAAGTATCTTCGATAAATTGTTTAATCTTATCAGATTTTAAAACTTCTACTAAAGCTTTAATCTTTTCATCATCTTCATTTCCTTTTTTACATGCGACAATATTAACATATGGGTTATCATCAGTTGCTTTTTCTAAGATAACTGCATCTTTTGTAGGATTTAATCCAGCTTGAATAGCATAGTTACCATTAATCGCTACTAAATCACCTTCACTATTATTATAAGCAGTAGTTAATAATTCAGGTTTAATTTCTTCAAATTTCAAATTCTTTGGATTAGAATCAATATCTGCAGTAGTCGCATTTAATTCATCAGTACCATCTTTTAAAGTAATTAATCCAGCTTCTTCTAAGATAGCTAAAATTCTACCATGATCAGCTACAGAGTTAGAAATAACAATTGTAGAACCATCTTGAATAGCATCTACACTAGTTACTGTTTTAGAATAGAAACCAAATGGTTCTAAATGAATACCAGCAGCTTCTACGATATCATATCCATGTTCTGCAACTTCTCCATCAAAGAAAGGTCTATGTTGGAAATAGTTTGCATCTACTTCACCTGCATCTAATGCTTTATTAAAAATATAATAATCATCTAATACTTCAATCTGTAAATCAATATCATACTCATCTGCTAAAATTGTTTTTGCTTCTTCTAAGATTTTTGAATGTGGATCTAATGTTGCAGAGACAATTAATTTATTGTCTTCACTAGAAGTATCACTTCCTCCACATGCAGTAATTCCTACTGCCAATAATAATGCTAATGCGATTTTTAATAATTTTTTCATAATAATTCCTCCCCTAACGTTTATCTATTTTTCTTACTACATAATCGCCAATACCTTGTATTACAAACACAATAATCAATACAAAAATGGTAGCTGTATACATAACTGCCATATTATTTCTTGCAAATCCATACATATAAGCAAGATTTCCTAAACCTCCAGCACCAATACATCCTGCCATTGCAGTATATCCAACTAAAGATATTCCCATAACTGTAATACTTGATACTAAAGCTGGTTTGGCTTCAGGAAATAAAACTTTAGTGATAATTTGAAAATGACTTGCTCCCATAGCTTTACTAGCTTCAATAGTACCTTTATCTACTTCATTTAAAGCTATCATGCACATTCGAGCATAGAATGGTGCACTTGATAAGATTAATGCTGGTAATGCTGCTTTAGCTCCTAGCATTGTTCCTACTAAAGCCACTGTTACAGGCAATAAAATAAAGATTAATATAATAAATGGAACTGCTCTAAATAGATTGATTATAAAATCAAGCACTCTATTAATGACCTTATTAGGATATAAACCATCATCTTGAGTAATATAAAGAATAATACCTAGAATTAAACCTAGAATAACTGCCACTAACAAAGACGACACAGTCATAAATAATGTTTCTTGAATAGCTTCAATCATATTATCCCAGTTAATCTGACTTAAAAATTCATTCATTCTATATCACCTCCACAATCACTTTATAGTTTTCAAATATTTTTATAACCTCATTGTATTCATCTTGATTACCACCTAAGATATTTACAATTAATACACCAAAAGAACTATCGATTGTATTAGTAAGATTTCCAGATACAATACTTATATCTAAATCAGATTCTTTTATTACTTTTGATACAACTGGTAATCTCGCAATTTCTTCATCAAATGTAAGTCTTAATAAAATACCTTCAGGATAGATTTTCTTTAAGTCCTTATTTAATTTATCATCATCTACTTTAGAAGAAATATCTCTTACAAAACGTTTAGTAATATTATGTTTAGGATGTTCAAAAATATCTTTCACATTTCCTATTTCTACAACTTCTCCTTCACTCATAACAGCTATACGATGACATATTTTTTGAACCACTTCCATCTGATGAGTAATCATAACGATTGTGATACCTAATTGTTTATTAATCTTCTTTAATAACTCTAATATCTGTTCTGTTGTATCAGGATCTAAAGCACTAGTAGCTTCATCGCAAAGTAAGATACTAGGATTATTTGCTAATGCTCTAGCAATTCCTACTCTTTGTTTTTGTCCACCAGATAATTCACTAGGATACGCATTTTCTCTTCCTTGTAAACCTACAAGTTCAATTAATTCTTTAGCTTTTTGTTTTCTTGTTTCTTTATCTATACCAGCAATTTCTAATGGTAGTTCTATATTCTTTTGAACTGTTCTTGACCATAATAAATTAAAATGCTGGAAGATCATACCAATCTTCATTCTCTTCTTTCTTAAAGCCTCTTTAGTTAAACCAGAAATATCTTCCCCATCAATAATAACCTCACCACTTGATTGTTTTTCTAACTGATTAATAATTCTTACTAAGGTAGACTTACCAGCACCACTATAACCAATAACACCAAAAATCTCACCTTTCTTTATAATCAGATTCACATCCTTACAAGCAGTAATATCACCTTTTTGTACATGAAATATCTTTGTAATATTCTTTAACTCAATCATTTTTTTACCTCCATAATACAAAAAACTCGTCCTACCAAAGGACGAGTTACCTACCCGTGTTACCACCTTTATTCATTATTATCTCACAATAATAACCTCATCAAGTACTATCATACTCTCACACTCTAACGGATGTAACCGTCATTAGCTAACAATTCACTAATGAAACTCCAAGACCATCTTCATCTATCTTCCCTTATCCCTTTTCACCAACCAGGAACTCTCTACAAAGTTTCAATAAACTACTCTTCTCTTCATCGTTGTTAACTAAATACTATCAAGAGGATAATAATTTGTCAATAATTTTGTTGAAAAAGAGTTGCATATTTATTTTAAATTCAATCAATCCATCCAAAATGTTTACAAGCGTTATATATTCCATCTTTATCAGCATCGCTTGTAACATATGTTGCTTTCTCTTTTAATGCTTCTATTGCGTTTCCCATCGCAATAGAAGTCCATTCATCATTAAACATCGTTAAATCATTCTTTTCATCACCAAAAACAACTACATCCTTATAATCACCGCCAAAATGATCAACAATTGCTTTAATACCTACTGATTTATCTCCAGGTTCTACAAACAAGTATTCTTTATGAAAACGACACCACGTCAATTCCTTTAAAGTATCTAGCTTTTCTTCTTCCGGTGAAAAACAAGCTATATAAACTTTATAAATCTCATCATAATCTCTAGGATCTAATCCTTCCTTTACAACAGTATCCATATAAATATCATGAGTAAAATCATAGAATCGATAATCAGGTGCTAATCTTTTTCTAGTATTATCTGGTGAAAATGCCCAGATAAACCCTTTCTCTTTACACTCATCAATTAAATCTAAGCATTTCTGATAATCTAATGGTTTTATACCTAATAATTTACCATCAATAGTAATACCATTGCCACCATCACTTACCATATTTTTAAATCCTAATTCCCTCATATGATCATACGCCATAGCATAACTTCTTCCTGTCGCAATAGCCACAAAATGTCCTTGTTCTTCTAATTTTTTTATTGCTTCTTTAGCTGATTCTGGGACATATTGATTGCCAGGTATACCTACAGCTAATGTTCCATCTATATCAAAGAAAAAATATTTTTTATTCATTAAGTATCTCCTTTATCAATATCGATTCTATTATATATAAGAATATATAAATTATATGATTTTTTCGTAAATAGAAAAGAATCCCTTAGGATTCTAAATAAAAGAGTGTTCTACTTGTATTACACAATTATAACTATCATCTAATTCTTTAATCTTTTTTTCTATCTCTTTTCTAATAATACTATGCTTAGTTGTATCATCAGAAGGAATTAAAACATCAAATATAAGTTTAGATTGTCTCTTGCCATATACAACTCTAAAATCATGAATAGAATAATTTTCATTTATTTCATCAACAATATAAGCAACTTTCATTTTTAAATCTAAAGTTCTTTCATCATGAATATCAATAGGATCCATATGAATAGTTGTTAATATATTAAAATCATTTAATATATCTCTTTCCATTTTATCCAATTGTTCATGAACATCCACAATATCCTCATGACTATCAACTTCAGCATGAAAAGTCAAATACTTTCTTCCTGGCCCATAATCATGCATCATAAAATCATGAATACCAATAACTTTGTCATAATTCATGACAAACTTATGAATCTCATTAACTAATTCTTTATCTGGAGCCATTCCTAATAATGGATTGACAGTATCGTGAAATATTTCTATCCCTGACTTCAAAACAATGATAGACACAATTAAACCAATAAATCCATCGACTGGTAAATCAGTAAATAATCCTAAAATAATAGATATTAATGTTGCAGATGATGTCAAAACATCATTTAAGCTATCCTGACCTGCAGCTTTTAAAGAAGTTGAATCAATCATCATTCCTGCCTTGTTATTAAAGTAAAACATCCAAAGTTTAATAAGAATAGAAACTATAATGACAATGATTGCACTCCATTCAAATAAAACTTCAGTTGGTTCAATCATTTTTAATAATGATTCTTTAGCTGAAGAAAAACCTACCATTAAAATGAGAAAAGAAATAACTAAACCAGCAATATACTCATATCTACCATGACCATAAGGATGATCACTATCTGGATGTTTACTGGCAAGCTTAAAGCCAAAAAGTGTTGCAAGATTACTACCAACATCTGATAAATTATTAAAGCCATCAGCCTGCAAAGCTACACTATGAATCATAAAACCAAATAACAATTTAAAAACCACCATAAAACTATTACAAATAATAGAGAGAACACTACAGACAATACCATAGCGTTCTCTTACCTTATAATGAGTCGTATTTTTATAATCTTTGATAAATGTCTTAATGATGACATTAAACATTAAATCACTGTTATGAAGTGACCTTTGTCAAGACTAAATGAACAATTCATAATAAAATTTATTCAATTTTCTAATCAAAGGCATACAAAGACCCCTAACTATAGATTCAAACGACAGTTAACCACTC
>JAXJVS010000057.1:0-24543 GCA_036308445.1 Bacilli bacterium
CAAATATTTTATATGTCTTGAATTATAAATCAAAAAAAGAGGACATAGTCCTCTAATCAAATAACTTATTAATAAATGCTTTAGATTTAAAATAAATCCCTGCATCCTCTTCTATATAATAATTAAATATTGGTAATAATTGTTTTAAACATTCTTCATGATATTCAATCTTATCAATAGAATGAATATCTAGCTTATAAATATGTCTAAAAGCTTTTAAAACTTCTATGTCCATTGTAGCTAAACTTCCCTGATGTAATGAGCATACAAAACCACCTTCTAAAGAAATAGAAGTCACTTTGGTAGAATCACAATGCACACAACCATCAACTTCTAATTCTATACCTTCATGTTTTAATACATAAACAAGAAAGAATAAATAAACAAGTAATGGAGCATAACCATTATTTAATGCTTCTAAAGAAGCATTAAGAAACTGATATTGTTTTAATGAAGGTTTATTTTCTTCTATATAACGATAAAAATATTCTAATATAACATTCGCGATAATTTCACTATCAATATTTTCTTTAATTCTACGATAATAGTTCATTGCTTCAGATCTAATCAAAGAAGATATTCCCTTCTTCAATATCACATCCATATGACTCTTTGTTAGTGTACTGCATCCCGCAGCACTTTTACTATTTATTTTTCTAACTCCTCTAGCAAGAACGCTAATCTTACCATATTCTAAACTAAAAATATGAATAATAGCATCATTTTCTCGATAAGGAGTACTTTTTAAAATAATTGCTTCAATCTTCTCTTGATTAGTAGTCGTTTTCATCGTAACCAAACTCTCTTAAATACTTCTGTTTATTACGCCAATTTTTTTCTACTCTTACAAATAATTCTAAAGAAACTGGAACCTGTAAGAAACGTTTCATTTCTCTTCTTGCCTGTTCTCTAATTTTTTTAATCATAGTTCCTTGTTTTCCAATAATAATTCCTTTTTGACTAGGTCTATCTACGACAATCGTTGCCATGACTTCTACACCTTCTTCATCTTCAGCCATTCTCTCAATAACTATAGCAACACTATGAGGAACTTCTTCTCTAGTAAAATAAAGAATCTTTTCTCTAATAAACTCAGCCATGATAAAACGTTCTGGATGATCAGTAATATGATCTTTTGGATAATACATTACTCCTTCATTAAGTTCATCTTTAATCGTTTTTATCAAAGTATCTACATTATCACCATTTAATGCACTAATTGGAATAATTTCTTTAAAATCATATAATTCTTTCCATTCACTTAATTTCTTAATTAATTCTTCTTTAGATAATAAATCTATTTTATTTAATAAAAGATATACTGGTCCATCAGCTTCCTTTAATCTTTCTACAATAAATCTATCACCTTTACCAATCTTCTCATCAGCAGGTGCTAAAAACAAGACAACATCAACACCATAAATACTATTTAAAGCCGTTGTATTCATAAACGAACCTAACCCATCCTGAGGTTTATGAATACCTGGAGTATCCATAAAAATAATTTGTGCTTCATCATCTGTATAGATTCCTTGAATCGTATTACGAGTTGTTTGAGCAGTCGATGAAGTAATTGCTAATTTGGTTTCTAAAATATGATTTAATAATGTAGACTTACCAACATTAGGTCTACCAACTATACTTACAAATCCTGATTTAAACATTATAAACTCTCTCCTATAAATGCCCTAGGCATTAATTCTTCTATATTTACAACTTCAAAATATTCTTTACACCCTAAAATAATCGGTGTATCAAAAGATAATAACTCAGCTAATACCTGACGACAAGCTCCACAAGGTGAAATCAATGGATGACAATCCGCAACTATCGCAATAGCTTCAATATCCTCCTTACGATAACCTTGACAATAAGCAGAAAATATCGCATTTCTTTCTGCACACATCGTAGAACCATATGCAGCATTCTCTATATTACAGCCTGGTATAACCTTACCATCTTTTGTTAAAACACAAGCTCCTACTTTAAAATGTGAATAAGGTGCATAAGCATTTTCCCTTGCTTCAAAAGCATTATCAACAAGTTCCTGATAATTCATCCTATATACCTCTGCCAATATTTAAAATATCTAATATTTCTTTTTGTTTACCAAACATTTCCTTTTCATCTTCTTCATTCATATGATCATATCCTAATAAATGTAATAAACCATGAGTAAACAAGAAACACATTTCTCTTCTTAAAGAATGTCCATACTCTTCAGCCTGAGCAATAGCATGATCCACTGAGATAAAAATATCTCCAATATTTCTAGCCATTCCCTCAACATAAAATTGTTCACTATCTTCTAAAGCAAAACTAATAACATCTGTAGAACGATCAATATGTCTATATTCTCTGTTTATCTCATGAATTCTCTGATCATCTACTAGTAAACATGACATTTCTATATCATCTTCAATACTTAAATTATCTAAAGTTGTTTCAATGATTTTTAAAAAATCCTCTTCATAACTATCATTAAAACTTTCTACTTCATTCTCATATACAAAATCTATCATTTTAATCATCCTTTTTTATTAATTTTCCATTATCCATTATAACATAATCATCATTTCTATTCACTAATTTTGTTTGATGATTCACCATGATTAAAATCTTATCACTATAATTTTTGACTATATAACGATAAATTTTACCCGCACTTCTTTGATCCATATGAGAAAATACTTCATCTAAAATATAAACATCATAATCTTTCAAAAAAAGCCTCACCAACGCTATAACTTGCCTTTGTCCTAAAGATAAAGGACTACCATCTACATTTATTAACATATCACGCATATGATATAACTCTAAATATCCAAAACTCTTTAATAATTTCTGAATCTTTTCATCATCATCAGATAATAGATTATCATACAAAGATGCTTGAAAAAAGATAGGTGTCTGACATTCATATCCAACATGCTCATATAAAGAATCTAGATTTATATTTCTTAATTCCTGATTATTATAATAAATATCACCACTATATCTTAAATCCTCTCCTAATAATAAATGTAATAATGTAGATTTACCACTACCTGTATTTCCTTTAATATATAACGTCTTATCAATAATCAAATCAATATGATTAAAAACAGCCTCCCTATAACCATATGAAAAAGAAACATTATCTAAATGTATCAACCGAATTGTCTCCTTTATCTTTTCTTTCTCTACTTTCTCTATTCTATAATTCTTATATCTCTCATAAATGAATTTCATACTATGATATTCAAAAAATAAAGATACTAAAGATAAAAAAGATGGAATCAAAGAATTTAATAACATATAAAACATCACCAATTGTCCCAACGATATCTGCTTCTTTGAATAAAACCATAAACCAACTATCAATATCACAAAAAAACAAATCTGAGTCATATAAGAAACTATAGTATTTAAAGAAATAGTCTTCTTTTCTTTTTCTATTTTCATTAATGCATGATGAATATAACTATCATGATGATACCCTTTTCTTTCAACAATATGAAATCTTTTAATAATAGGCAATGTTTCTATCCATTCAAGTAAACTTTGATGATGATGATAATACTTTTCTAAATAGCTTTGAGACATTCTTTTGACTATATTCACTTGAGAATTTAAATATAAAGCTATTATCATTAAAAACAAACCAACAATTATCGCTAGTAATGAATGAACATAAATCATTCCAAACATATATATAATCATTGTAATACCATTAAGTAATACATTTTCAAATAATGTAATATTCATAGTACTTAATTGATATAAACTTAAAATCTGACTATGAATCTGACCTTTTTCCTGATTTAAAAATGTATGTGATAATTCATTTAAATGAAGAATAGAAGACAAAACATAATCTTCATCTAACGCTTTAGATAATTCTAGTAATTCTATCGCCTGATACTTTTCCTTTGTAATTTTTAACATCTGAGTCAATAAATAAGCAACAGCTAGACTTACCATATAAAAATAAGAAGTCTGATAATTAAAATCATCAATAATAATTTGAAATAAAAAAGCTGCTATAAAAGATAAAATTGAAATCAATAAACCATTAAATAAAAAATCTCTTATTTCATAAGAATAATTTTGAAAAGTTTCTTTAATAAACTGCAAATATGATTGTTCCTTCTCATCTTCTACTCTACCTACATGCATAATAGAAATCATATATGATGAAAAAAATTTTTCTAATTCATCTTCATACATAGTTATTAGACCTTTTTGAGGATCCCCAATAATATATTCATCATCTTTTATCTCATATAAAACAACATAATGTCCTAGATTATTTATACTAAGATGGAGAATACAAGGAAGTTTCACTTGTTCTTTAATATCATTTAAAGAACAAGTGAAAGCTTTAGCTTCCACCTGATATTCTTTTAAACATTCTAACATACCTTTAATGCTGATACCATTTTGGTCCATTCTTGTTTTATCTTTAATACTTTTAAGTTCAACATGAATACCATAATGCCTTAATATCATATAAATACAATAAGCCCCACATGCTTTAGGCTCATCTTGCAATTCAATAAAATATTTCTTCATAAAAAAACCTCCTATTATGATATTCAACTCAAAATAGGAGAATTTCTTTTTTTATTATTATTTTTTTAATATTTTTTCTAAAATATCAATAAATTCATCAACATTTTCTTCATTGATAATAAATGGTGGTAACATTCTAATCACATTAGTACCCGCAGTTACAACAACAACACCTTGTTCAAATAACTCTTTTACCACTCCTTTAGCAGGAATTGTAAGTTCTAAACCTTGCATTAAACCCAAACCGCGTCTTTCTTTTACCACATCATATTTTTCTACTAATTCATCTAATTTAGAAATAAGATATTGTGATATACTTTGAACATGGTCCATCATTTTTTCTTCATTAATAATATCAAATACAGTACTTACAGCTTTTGATACAAATGGATTTCCACCATATGTACTACCATGATCACCTGGCTGCATTACAGCACCAACTTTTTCATTTGCGACAAATGCCCCTACTGGAACACCTGCTCCTAAACCTTTAGCTAAACAAACAATATCTGGCATAATATCATATTGGAAATATGTCATAATTGTACCAGTTCTCCCCATACCACATTGAACTTCATCTAAAATTAAGCAGATATCATTTTCATCACAGATTTGTCTTAATCCTTGTAAAAATTCTTTTGTACAAGGATTAACTCCACCTTCACCTTGAATAGGTTCTACAATAATAGATGCAGTTTTTTCATTAACTAAAGCTTTAACACTATCTAAATCATTAATATTTGCATATTTAACACCATCAATCAATGGTCCAAATGGTTTCTGATAAGCCTCATTACCAGTTAATTTAACAGAACCAGTACTTCTACCATGAAAAGAATGATTTAATGAAATAATTTCACTATCAGCTTTACCATGTTTGTTGTAATAATACTTTCTAGCTAACTTTAAAGCTCCTTCTGTAGCTTCTGTTCCAGAATTACAGAAAAACACCCTTGATAACTTTGTCGCTTCTACAACCTTTTGAGCTGCTTCAATCGCAATTGGTGTATAGAAATAATTAGAAACATGTACTAATGTTTCTAATTGTTGTTTTAAAGCACTTGTATATCTTGGATAATTATGTCCAAAAGAATTAACACCAATACCAGAATAGAAATCTAAATATTTCTTACCCTCAGTATCATAAAGATATACACCTTCCCCTTTTTCTAATACTTCTTCATATCTGCCATATGCTTTTAAAAACACTTTTTCCCCATCTTCAAAATACATATATATTCCTCCTAATAACTTCTTGCAATGATTTCAAATAAATCAGCTGCATTTTTTAAAACTTCTTCACTAAAATTAAATGTTTCGGTATGCAATCCACTATTATATATATCACTTTTCACTCCTAAATAAAAGAATAATCCAGGAATTTCTTTTAAATAAAATGAAAAATCTTCTGCTAACATTAATGGTTCTTTCAATTCAATATAGTTTTCTTTATTAACTAATTTCATAAAACGTTGATATACCTTCTCATTATTAATTAATGGAGGATACATTGGTGGACATGATTTTGTAATCCTACAATCATATATTTCTTCTAATCCATGATGAAGCTTATCAATTTCTTCATTTATCTGATTAAATACCTCTTCATCATAACAACGTATTGTTCCATGCATTGAAACTGATGAAGCAATACTGTTTCTTGCATCACCACCAACAATTTTTCCAATATGTAAAACAGCTGGCGAAAAAGGTGAGATCTTTCTAGAAATAATATTCTGATATCCTTGAATAACTTCACCAGCAATCATAATACTATCTATTCCTTCATGAGGCAATCCGGCATGTCCACTTTTACCAATGATTTCTACATCTAGTTCTCCACACTCTGCCATTAAAGGACCACTTTTGCAGGCTATAACTCCTTCTTCTAAAAACGGCATTAAATGCATACCAAATATAGCTTTAACATGATATCTATCAAATATCCCACTTTCAACAATAATCTTTGCAGCACCCGGTGATTCTTCAGCAGGCTGGAAAATAAGTAAGTAATTGTATCTAGGATTTTCTATTGTCTTTAAACGTTTGGCTAATTCTAACAATGTAGCTATATGACCATCATGTCCACAAGCATGCATATAACCCTGATGTACAGATTTAAAATCAACATCATTTTTTTCATTGATAGCTAGAGCATCAATATCACTACGAAAAGCTAATGTTTCATCTCTATTATTATCAATATAAACTAGAGTTCCAGTATTAATAATAGTTTCATATTGATAGTTTAACTTAGTAAGCTCCCCTCTTATATACTGAGCTGTCTTAAATTCTTTCAATCCTAATTCTGGTATTTTATGTAAATCTCTACGCCATCTTACAATATCTTCCATATATATCTCCTAAATTTTTCTTAAATCATCCATTAATTGTGTCTTACTCAAAGTCTTATCATCTTTCTCTTCTTTAATAATCTTAGCTGGATTTCCAACGACTACAGCACCCGCTGGTACATCTTTGGTAACAACACTACCCGCACCAACTACAGCTCCTTTACCAATACGAACACCTTCTATAATAACCGCATTAGCACCAATTAAAACATCATCCTCTAATACTACTGGTTTAGCACTAGGCGGTTCAATAACACCAGCCAAAACAGCTCCAGCCCCAACATGACATCTTTTACCAACTTCAGCACGGCCACCTAAAACGGCTCCCATATCAATCATTGAACCTTCGCCGATTTTAGCCCCGATGTTAATGACAGCCCCCATCATGATAACTGCATTATCACCAATTTCTACATTTTCACGAATAAAACATCCTGGTTCAATTCTAGCATTAACTTTAGAAATATCTAATAGTGGAATCGCACTATTACGACGATCCATTTCCATATAACTATCTGTAATCTTATCTTTATTTTCTCTCAAATACTGAGAAACCTTCTCATGATCACCAATTAAAATACGACTTGTTTCTACTCCAAAAACAGAAATTTGATTACTATCAGGTAAATCATTTCCTTTCACATATACCTTCACAGGTGTCTGTTTCTTAGCATCTCTAATATAGAGAATAATTTCTTCTGCACTATTTAACATCATAATCCTCCTCATCTATCATCCCTTCAAAAGAGATTCTCGCTGGTCCAGTCATATAGATTCTACCATCTTTATACTCTATATTCAGCTTTCCGCCAACCAACTCAACTTCAACACACTCATCACAATAACCATTTAGATAACTTGCATACATGACAGCACAAGCACCAGTACCACAAGCTAAGGTTTCCCCTGAACCTCTTTCCCATACTCGCATCTTTAAATGATTTCTATCAATTATCACTACAAATTCAGTATTGACTGATTCAGGAAATAAAGAATGCTTCTCAATCTTTTTTCCAATAATAGAAATATCAAAATCTAAAGAATCAACATACATAACTGTATGAGGATTTCCCATTGATACACTTGTAAGATAATAAATATTATCATCTATCTCTAATGGTTCATTAATCATTTTATCTTTATCAAACAAACAAGGAATATCCTTTGTATTAATAATTGGTTCTCCCATATCAACCTTAACACGAATTACTTTATCATTTTCAACCTTTAACCAAGCTTTCTTTATACCAGCTAAAGTTTCAACCTCAAGATATGTCTTATCAGTCAAATGATAATCATAAACAAACTTACAAAAACATCTTATCCCATTACCACACATCTTACCTTCACTACCATCAAGATTAAACATTCGCATTTTAAAATCTGCGACATCAGATTTTAAAATAACAATCATACCATCAGAACCAATACCTATATGTCTATCACTTATCTTTTCAATAAATTCTTTATTGAGTGGAATATTTTGATGAATACCATCAAAATAAATATAGTCATTACCTATACCTTCCATCTTTGTAAACTTTAACATGTATTCCACCTCCTATATGAAATTTATTATATGCTAGTTGATAATTTTTTTCCATAGTAATTTTTTATTTTTATAATTCATATTCATTTTTTTTAAAATATTAAAATAACTCTCATTTCTGAGAGTTATTTATTAATACAATTATAAAAAAATCAAAGTACTGTCTGTTATACAATGAGCACTATCGAATCTAAAACAAAAAAACTCCCATCTAGGAGTTATCTTTTACCTGGGGCGATCGATGAAAACTTAATTATATAAAATTTCTCATATATATGATAGTATAATTATGTAAAACAGATAATAATTAGTATATTATGTTACTTAATATTATCATTTTATATAAAAGTTGGTGGAAATTTGGTGGAATTAATTCAGATAATTTCTACGTTATTTTGTAATGAATTTATTTCAATATGTAATAATAATTTACATGATTTGGATCAGTTATTGTTTCATAAAAAGCAACTTCTTTTATACTGGATATAGCATTGTCTACAATGTTCGAATATACTATGTTATTTAAAAAATATTATTTCTTCATTTGCTATTATCAATATCTTTAGACATATTTAAATAATTATACTCTAATACATCAATTATACTTTTATAATGGTCATTTTCATTTTGGAAATATTATAGAGTTGCTAATTTTTAAAGGTAAGCGTCAAACGAAAAAGCTCTATTATAGATCAATGATATTAACTATAATAGGATCTGTAATAACTTATGATTCTTAAATATGATGATTAGAAGCATGACGAAAAGATCGTATTTCTACGATTTTTTAATCAAATATACATCATCTGGTAATTCTTTTGACCAGGGCATATATTTATCAAGAACTTTTTCATCGTTGTAATCTATTTCTGTCAATGATGAAAGAAGATAGTTAAAATATTCATAAGTTTTGAGTCCATTCAGTTTTGCAGTTTCAACTAGTGAATATATTGCAGCACTTGTTTGGGCCCCTTGTACAGTATTGGCAAATAACCAGTTACGTCTATTATGTTCTATAGCACATAATAGACGAAACTGGATGTTCTTTAATTTTGAGAACGGAACAAAAAGCGGTAGTGATATGTATTCATTAATCGTGACGGCTAAAGAGAATAAATTGAAGCCATATGATTATCTGAAATACATCTTTGAAAAACTACCAAACATTGACCTGGATGATGAGGAAGCCTTAGATAAAATCATGCCTTGGTCAACAAATATACCAGAAGAAATAAAATCTCCGAAAAAAGCATAGTCATATGCTCTTTTCGTGTTACCATAAAAAAGCAGTTGATGCCATAATGAGTCAGATCTAATTATGATTCATATAGGTCCACTGCTTTTTAAGTATTTGCTTGCCCCTTGCTTTGACGCTTACTTTTGATTCATGATGAAATAATATATTTGTTAATCAATTAAAAAAAGGAACTGAAACAAATAATTTATTTACTAGAAAGTTATTTTGTTACAGTTCCTTTCAATTATAAATAGAATAGTCAAATAGTTATTTAGAATTATTACTTTTTTTTATAAAATGAATAATAATTAGCGATATAAAACTTAAAATAACCATAAGTGAAATAGTTTGTAAAGTGCTTAAATGAAAATAGTTCATTGACAATATAGAAATGATAATAATCGCAAATGAGAATATTTGATACATATATTTCATAATAGTTCAACTCCTTTAAAAGTCTGTTAAAATTTATATGCTTTTAACATTATACTATGATGGTCTTTGTGTTTCAAATGTTCTATCATATTTTTTTGTATCCCAATATTTTGTTTTACCATCATCTCTTAATGCTCCTGCTTGTCTTCTTTCAGTAGTGGTTCCATGTGAATTTAAAACAGCTTGCCATTTTTTATAATATAGTGTTGTTGTTAAATAATCTAATCCTACTGTTACCAAAAAACCAGAAACAAATGTTTTTACTGCAGCGGTTGTGAAAATTCCAGATAGACCTCCAGATAAAAATCCAAGAGCTACTGATATTGCTCCAGATGCTAGAGATACTGCAACATTTACTTTTTTGTATTCTCCTATATAATAAAATGTTCCATAACTTGCTAATGGTGATATTGAATTATTATTAGGTATAATTTCTAAATTAGTTGGATTTTTAATTTCTAGTTGATTAATATAATTATCTATATTAGTTATACAATTGTAAGATTCCATTTCTTCTACAATTGTTTTGCTAATCCCATTATCATATAAATCTTTAGCTTGTTTTAATAATCCTGCATTATAGTCATCAAACGTATAATAAACATTATTCAATTTAACATAGTTCATATTTTCATCTACTTCTAAGAAAATAAGCTCACCGTTTTCAATGAACTCTGAATAAATAAGATTGTTATTTGATTCATAATCAAGAATTTCTGTGTCATAGTCTTCGTAGGTATATGAATAGTTCTCAATTTTTTCTAAAGCATTTGAAAAACTTATACTATTTTGAATTATCAAAACTCCTGTTAAGCATGTTAATAAAATACTTTTAATATTATTCATAAATTTTTATCTCCTTTCGTCTCTTTAAATTAACAAATTTTTTTAATAGTAATATCTAGTTGAAGTACAGTTAGTTATATAAATAATGATGGATAACGAACTAGATGAAACAGTCAATGAAATTTGATTTTCTCTTTTTGAAAACTAAAATATTCATTTATATTTCATATTTTTTTAGACTTTTTGGTTCTTTTTCTTGATAACAGTGTCTAGCAGAAGCACTATTGACAGTTTGAATCGCAATTAGTAATAAACTAGATGAAATCATTGTTAAAATTTTGTTTTTTAGTTTTTCCTCCTTATTTCATAAAAAGTCCAAAACCTGAGTCACCAAAAAACAGATATAATATCAACAATAACAATAACAAAAAAATTAATAATACTAAAATCTTCTTTTTCATGTTATCCTCCTTAATCCGCATTTTATCAACTGTTTATATTAAAATATATTTTAGTATAAAATAAATAACAAAAACATATCTTAATATCATATGTTACATTTATGATAACGTTTTCTAATTATATTGTACTTCAAAAACATATCATGTCAATATAAATACCTATAATTGAATAATATTGTACAAAAACTTTTATTATGTTATTCTAATAGTGGTGATATCATGGCAAAAGTAAACAGAAATATTGATTTGATTATTTTGAGTATTCTTAATGTTAATGATTGTTATGGTTATGAAATTGTTAAATTAGCTAAAGAAATTTCTGGTGGATCAATCATTATTAAAGAGGGAGCTTTATATCCTATATTTTATAGATTATTAAAAATGAATTATATTAGTAGCTATAATGAAACCATTCAAAATAGAACAAGAGTTTATTATAAAATTGAAGATTTAGGAAAAGAATATCTATATGAAGCACGTGAAAAACAAAAACAAACCATTTTAGGTACTCTTGCCATTTTGAAATACGGAGAAGGTGAGAAAAACGATGAATAATGATATTAAGAAATATTTAAATGAGGTTAAAATAATCATTCCATTAAATTCAAAAGAAAAACAAAATTTTTTATTTATGTTGGAAGACAGAATTAAAGAAACAAAATTAATGACTTATCAACAGATTGTTGATGAATTAGGAACTCCTAATGAATTGGCTGCATCATTCATAGATGATGTTGACACAGATGATCTTATCAAAAGCATAAAAAAAACAAATATTATAAGAAAAACTGCTATTGTTATTATACTTATTATTTTATCTTGTTCATTAATTATTACAACTTATAGATTATATAACCTTAATCAATTATATGAAGAAGTAAGGCAACAACAACCCGTTGAAGTAGAAACAACAATAGAATAAGAAAGGAAAAGAAAAATGAAAAAAATTTTAACAATTATATTTACATTATTATTAGGATTAACACCAATTAACACATTTGCATTAGAAAATAATGTAGAAAGTAGAACAATAGAATACCTAGGTGATGGAATCTATGTTGAAACGACAATAGAAAGTCCAAGTATTTCTACATATGCTACTAATACTGTAACGAAAACTAAAACAAATAAATATAAAGATTCTAGTGGTGCAATTCTTTATACAGTAAGCATTACTGGTACATTTAAATATACTGGCACTTCTTCAACATGTACAAACGCAACAGTTCAGGCAACTGCTCCAGCTAGTCGTTGGGAAGTGTTTTCTAAAAGTGCATCAAAATCAGGAAATAAAGCAACTGGAAAAGCAACTGTAAAACAATATTATGATGGAACTGTCATTCAAACTCAATACCCATCAGTTACTCTCACTTGTAGTGCAACCGGAGTTCTTTCATAAGAAAAAATTTTTTTCTTCTTTTAAATTATTATCTATAAAAAATGACTTATAAGCGATAAGCCATTTTTTATTTTTCCCAAAACTTGATTGTAAATTTCACTTTTTGAGGAATATATTGTTTTACATACTCTATATGATAAAAGGAACATGTCAAGAAATTGTACAACAAACAATGATGGAAATTAATCCTAAAGGTTTACTAAAATATTTAAGAAAACACAAAACATATTTAAATCAAAATCATGTATTCTTTGACCAACAAAAAGGAAATCAAAGAATAGATATTATCACATACGAACCATAGACAGATAAGGACAGTTGGACAGTTTCTTTTCTGTAAAATAAAAACTGTCTAAAGTGTCTTATCAGTACATTGAAAATTAAATATAACGCCTATCGGCAATCTTTAAAAGAAAAGACCAAAAAATTTGGTCTAGCAAGTTATACCAAAACGCTAAAGCATTTTGGAAACTTGCTCCGCCGAGGGCTTTTGAAAAGGAGCTAAGATAAAATGGCACATGTAGAAAAGGTTAAAAGAAATGGTGTCGTCGGCTTGGCTATTCATTGTGAAAGACGAGAAGGTTGCGAACTTTCAAATAAAGATATAGACAATAGCCGAACACATCTTAATTATAATTTAGCGCAAGATATTCAACCATTAAGACCAGAATCATATGTGAACAATCGTATGAAAGAGGTTAAACATATGAATAGAAAAGATATTGTTTATATGGCTGATTGGATTGTGACAGTACCCAAAGATGTTCCCCAAGAGGATCATAAGAAATTTTTTGAATTGACATTTCAATTTTTAGAAAATAAATATGGTAGAAAAAATATTGTCAGTGCTTGGGTGCATAATGATGAAGCAACACCACATATTCATTTTTCATTTATTCCAGTGATTGTAGAAGATTGGATTGAAAAATTAAATTGTAAGAAAGTTTTAACAAAGACAGCGCTAAAGCAATTTCATCCCGAATTGTCAGCTTATTTAGAACAATACCTAGGTTATATGCCATCTATACAAAATAATGCCACAATCAACGGAAATCGCACAATAAAAGAACTTAAAAATCAAGAAGATTTATCTTTTAAAACAAGCATGAACAATGTTTATGACAATATACAAGCTACTGAAAATATCATTAATGAAAGTCATCAAATTAATTTTGAGGAGATAAGTATTATTGAAAAAACAAAATTTCTTAAAAAGTCACATCAAGTTATTGATAAATTAAAAAATAATAATAAAGAATTACAAACTAATAATTTATCACTTATGAAATTAGTTAATGTGCAGAAAAAAGAAATAGATATGTATCGAGAAATGCCACTTGCTAAGCAATTAAAAGAAAAAGATAGAGAAATTGATAATCTATATTCATCTATAAATCAATTAGAGAATAGAATTAACGATTATGAATATGATAATCAACAATTAAGAAATCATAATTTCTATTTAGATAAAAAAAAAGATAAACTCGAACATGAATTATATATTCATAAATCTTTTATATCTTTATTTAAATTAGATAATATTTATAAATCATTTAAAAAAATGTTTATAAATCAAGACTATAGAATAGATATTCATTCTTTTAAAGATATGTGTGAAAAGATATATATAAAAGTATCTACATTATTTGAGCATTTAAAAGAAAGAATAGATATTTTAGATCAAAAAGGAATTACAAACGAAGATATTGTTGTTAAACAACATAAAGAACCACATTTCAAAGATATGGAGTTATAACTATGGCAGTATATAAAAATGAAAATGGATTGTGGTCTATAAGATATAAATATAAAGATAATAGTGGTATTTGGCAACAAAAGATGACAAACAGGGGAAAAAGTGGATTCAAAAAGTAAAAAGATGCTCTAGAAAAAGAAAAACAAGTTATTCAAGAAGTTCAAACACAATTGTTAATGCAACAAAATAATAAAAATAAGAAAACCTTTGAGGAAATTATGAATGAAACGTTATTAAAATGCAGTTATTATATGAAAGAAACATCAATCAAGACAACAAAACAAGCCTTAAATCATGCAAAAGAAATATTTGATAAATATATTGATGAAATCACACCACAAGATTTAAGAAAAATCATATTAGAATTAGAAAAAAAGGAGTTATCATTATCAACGATAGATAAAGTTTACTATAAAATAAATCTTGTTTTTAAATACGCATTTGAAAATGATTATATAACATCTAACCCATTAAACAAAGTCAGAAGAATTAAAAGACCTGATCATGTTGATGATAAAGAATTTAATGTATGGAAATTATATCAATTTCAAGAATATATTCAAAATGTCAAAGACCCTATGTATTATACACTATTCTCATTATTATATTATACGGGAATGCGTAGAGGAGAAGCGTTAGGACTTCAATGGAAACATGTTGATTTAGATAAAGGAACAATCAACATAAAACAAACATTATCTAATGTACATTCTATTAAAAAGCCAGTTCTAACACCACCTAAAACTAAAAACTCAATTAGACTTATTCATATGCCACAAGTTTTAATTCAAATCATGAAAGAATGGTATCAGCATGAACGAAAAAAATACCATTTTGATGATAATGCATTTGTATTTGGATTTATATATCCACTTGCACGAAATACTGTTTACAATCAATTTAGAAGCTATTTAAGAATAGGTACAAAAGGATATGGCTTCACTGATGAAAATAGTTTAATTGGAAAACTAGAAGTAGATGAAATTGTTTTTTTAAAAGGTAGAGTCTATTTTAATGAAAAGAAAGCAGGCGGTTATAAAGATTTCAACATTCATGTTCAAATTATTGATATTATAGATAATCCAAATGGATTGAATTATGTTGTGAGTATTGCTTTACCATATGTTAGATTGCATGATCTTAGACATAGTTGTGTAAGTCTTATGATTAATAATATGAAAACTCAACAATCATTAGTAGCACTAGCACATCATTTTGGGCATACTGTTGATACAATGTTAAAAACATATGCTCATTTCTTTAATGAAACTGAGCAAGCATTAATTTCTGATTTTGATACAATTATAGAAAATGAAATGATTTCAAATCAACACTGATTTGAAATTTTTTCTTTTTTTCGGTGGATTTATTTTTGAACAAAAAGAAAAACCCTTGATTTACAAGGGTTTTGACTGTTATCTGGGGCGGTCGATGAGAATCGAACTCACGAATGCCGGAGCCACAATCCGGTGCGTTAACCACTTCGCCACGACCGCCATGTCTAAAGGCAAGTATGATTATATATGAATTCGATATATTTGTAAAGAGTTTTTTTTAAATTTTTTAATTTTTTTATAAATTCCACTTTTTATATAGAATATCTACTAGTTCTATTGCTTGTAATGTTTTCTCTTTATTCATGATTGGACTCTCTATTATTCCCTTATTGATACAATCATGAATATGTTGAATTTCATATACAAACTCACTATCACATGGATATTCATAATGATTATGAGTACCATCATTAAGATAAACATCAAACTTTCTAGATTTCCAATAATGATCAACCTCAATATATCCCTTATCCCCATAAAATACAGCACCATTCTTTAATCCTACATTCATCGCAATAGTTGAAGAAACAAGAATATCATTATCTAACTTTAACTGAAAGTTACATATCTCATCACTACCAGTAGAACATGTTATACAACTACCATCAATACTCATAGTAGGATGATTAAATAAAAACTGTAAATATTCTATGGTGTATGTAGCACTCCCATACAAAGCACCACCACCTAATTTTAAATCATACATCCAATGATCATATTCAAACCTATGAGGAAATCCTGCCTTTAATTCAATATATCTAACCTTCCCAATAACATTGTTTTCAATCAATTCCTTGACTTTTAATGTCACTGGTAAAAATATACTCTTCTGAGCTTCCATCAAGAAACAATTCTGTTTCTTAGCTAATTCAAATAATTCGTGGGCTTCTTCAACCTTCAAAGTAAAAGGTTTTTCCATAACAACATGTTTATGATGTAATAAAGCATTCTTACAATCACGATAATGAAAACCATTAACCGTAGGAATATAGATAATATCTACATTCTCATCATTATATAATTCTTCATAACTACCATAGTATGTATCAATATTTAATCTTTCTGCAGCTTCTCTAGCTCTATCTATAGTCCTTGAAGCAATAGCTTGTACATATCCATCTTCTGTTTCTCTAATACCTGCAATGAATCTATCTATAATCGATGCAGTACTTAATATTCCATATCTAATCATATTTTTTTACCTAATTCGCAAATAATATTATTGAAATAAAAAATGGAACAATCAAATATAAATAAGTTAATATATCTTTAAAACTAACATCTCTTTTTTCTTTTCTGCTTTTTTCTATTTCATCAAAACTCGTAAAGATTTTAAAACTCTGATTAGTCATTGCTCCAAACAATAATCCTGCAATCAATAATAAAGCAATACCTGTCGCTAGATAAAGAGAAGAGGCAAAGCTACTATGATTTCTAAAAAAGAAACATAATACAATAACAACAACTGTATATATACCTAAATATTTCAATCTTTTCATTTTTCCACATCCTTTATGAAAGCATTATAACACAAATTTATAATATTTGTTATAATATGTATAGAAGGAGTTAATATTATGATACAACCAAAAATAAAAAATCTTGTGCCTGTTACATTCGAAGAAGCTGTCCAAGAAGAATTATTTGAAAGGTTTTTGATAGAAAATAATCCTATAAAACCAATAAAAATATCTCAAACAACAATCAATGAATGTTATTTTAAAAACATTCAATTCAGTGATATTCAATTATTGCATGTAGATTTATTAGATGTTATATTTGAAAACTGTGACTTATCAAATATTTCATTTGAAGGACAAAGTTTACATCGTGTTATCTTCAAAAACTGTAGATTAATGGGTACCGATTTTTCAAATACATCTTTTAATCATATACAGATTATTAATTGTCTAGTTAATTATGGTAACTTTTCTTTTACCACAATAAAAGAATCAATATTACAAGATTCTTCATTAATAGAAACAAGTTTTACAGAAAGCACTATAGTAAAAACAAGATTTGTACAATGCAATCTCACTAAAAGTGAATTCATTCATACAAAAATGCCAGGTATTGATTTTTCTACCTGTACATTAAATCAATTACAGATAGATACTGCCTCTTTATATAAAATTAAAGTCAACTTATATCAGGCAGCTGATTTAAGTAAAATATTAGGATTAGAAATAGTGGAGTGATAAAGATGAAAGTTAATATGAATAAAATCAAAGAAGCTTTAAGTCATGAAAAACTAGTTATATTTGTAGGAGCAGGTATTTCTAAAAATTCAAATGTACCTACCTGGGGACATATAGTAAGACAATTTGCAAGAGAGCTAGATTATACCCAATGTTTATCTTGTCATTTTAAAAATGATACATGTGAACAGACGTGTCGACATAAACATTATTTTTCTACTGATGAATATATTAAAATACCACAATATTTCTATAGCCAGGATACTTCAGAAAATCATGAAAACTATTATAAAATACTTAAAAATGCTTTCTATAAAGATTATAAACCTAATATTCTTAATGATTTAATAGCTTCACTCAATCCTGAACATATTATTACTACAAACTATGATCATCTTTTAGATAACTATCAATACGAAGTCATAACTAGTGATAGAGACCTATTAAAAGCAAAATCTAACCATTATTTAATCAAAATGCATGGAGATATCGATGATATTGAACATATTGTATTTAAAGAAGATGATTATTTAAGATATTCTCATACTCATTCTTTGATTGAATTATATATTAAATCATTATTAATTGATCATACATTCTTATTTGTAGGATATTCTTTGAATGATTATAATCTAAAAACTTTTTTAAGCTGGATAGATTATCTTGGACACGAAAAGAAAGTTAAAGAAAACATGCATGCAAACTATTTAATAACAAATGATATCTTTCCTAACCAAGATTACCTTATTTCTTATTATGAACAAAAAAATATCCAAGTTATTAACTTAAATAACTTGGATGAAAGATTAATCAATGAATCTAAAAAAGTCCCATTAGAAGAAGAAATAGGAAGAAAAACATATATTTGTTTAAAACATTTGAAGCAGGGATAATCCCTGCTTTTCATTCGCTAGGAAATATCAAACTTAGATACAATATCTAAATCTAATGAATCTTCTCTTTGAACAGCTTTTAACCAATGAACCGATAAATATTGATTAATAACTTCTAATATTTTATCAATCGAACACTCTTTTCCAGTTCTTGCTAAAAAAACACCACATTGACTACATCCCCCAATCATATGAATAGTATATTCAATATTATTTTCTTTCAATAACTGATTCATTTCTACTATCATATTAAAATGCACATTAGCCATTTATCTCACCCTCTTTAAAAATTCCATCATGAAAACACCTTGATACTTTCTGATTTGACATTTGCTTTATATCTAGACATGTCTAAGTGTCTCATTTCCTAAATCCGTCGGTTTATCCAACATTGAAGGAGACTTTTCTTCCATAACCATCTTTTTATAATCATTTTAAGAATAACTTAGATAATTCATACTCAAATATATATCTATACATAATCCTAAAATAACAAGTATAATTTTATTTTTATCTTGACTCCATTATAAGAACCTATTTTGGACATTTCATATGTAAAAAGAAAAATAAATTTAAAAAATCGCTTTTAAAAAAAGAAAAATACAACATAAAAGAGAATATTATATATAGAAGGTATTTTTTACGGTAAACATCTCCACTCTTTTATCCATATCGATTATAAAATACCTTCTATCCCCCTTCCTTTGAATTTTCAAAGGATACTAAACTTAGAGGGTACTTCTTTCTACTTTATGTTCATACTTCCCTTATGGCACAATACCCTCTAAGCTTTTACAAAGTATTATCTAAAGTTTTTTGATTATTTAATGACTGTACACATAAAATCATTGTTCCTAATAAATTATATTCCTGTAAATTATCTATTTTAATAATGTCTGGTATATATTCTTTCGGTATATACTTTTCTACTTCATTAATAAGTTCTTCTTTATCAGTAATAAACTGGCATGCAAAAACTAAAGCTTCTGGAGCCAATATACCAATAATAGAAACAGCAGTTTTACCAACTATCTCTAATGTTCCCTCTGGTGTTCTCGTCTTACTTAAAGCATCTTCTTCAAGATAAAAAGGCAAATACTGAACCTCTCCAGCAATATTTTTTCTACCTTGAATTAATTGACCTTTAAAAATACTTCCTACACCTGAAAAAGCATTTTTAGGCTGAAATAAGAAAGAAAAAGAAGAATAGTTATTTTGGGTAGCATAATAACCTACTGCTATTGAATTCACATCATTACATAAAATAAAAGTCTTATTATATTTATTTGATAATATACCCACTACATCAGTATTATCGAAACCTTCCTTCTTTAACATCAAATGTCCATCATTAACAATCCCTGGCATTGAAATCCCAATAAAATGAATATCAGAATACTGTACAAAAACAATATCTAAAATATCACATATATCATCCATAGAAATTCTATTTTTAATAATTTCATTATCCAATAATATATGATTATCCTCATCATAAATACGATATTCTAAAAGAACTCTTTGACTTACTCTAATCATCGCAATAGATAATATTTTCATATTCTTATGAATAGCTCTTTTAAGAGAAAGAGGTTTATCAAGACTTTTTTTCTTTTCACTATTATTTTTAAGCTCATCACCAATCAATTGTAATGCTCCTACCACATCATATTTTGCAAATATCTGAGAAGATAAACGAATAACTTTCTTATCTTGTAAAATCTCTTGAACTTTTGCTTTCATATAACCAATCTGAGGAGCAAGCAAGATGAGATCATAATTTTGTCCAACTTCATATAAATCATCATAAGGTACAGCATTAAACTCATAATCTAATGATAACATCAAAACAGCTTCATTTAATCTTTGAGCAAAGTATCCTGTTGTTAAACCACCTGTACAGCTTAGCAAAATTTTAACTCTAGGTTTATCCACTAATTTGTGAATAGTTTCTAACATTTCATTAAACAATTCTATTGCATGCTTTAAAGTTTTCATCTGGAAATGAAGATAAAATTCAATATTATTATTAACCTTATTAGTCACTTCAAATTCAATAATATTCATACGATTAAATCTCACTTCACTATGACAATAATTCGTTTCAATAACAATAATAGAATCATTATTTTCTTTTAAATATATATTAAAATTCTTATCCTCTTTCTCTAAAATCCATTGTCTAAAGACTACAGTATATACATCACTCAAAAACTCATCCATACTTTTCATCCCCCTTAACACAATTCTATCATAGTTTTATCCAAACAAAAAGAAGACAAACGTCTTCCTAAAAAAAATCTTTTAAACATCATATACCTTATCTAACTGTTTTAAATACATATGTATATCTTTTAATTCTTCATTATTTATTTTTCTTGAAGAAAAATAATATTCAATCTTTTGACCAGTATATTCTTTATCTGGTAATTTTCTAATTAACTGCTTAATTGTTCCTTCATTTCCATCAACAAAATGAATATCTTTAGGAAAAACATTTAAAAAATTCTTCTTAAAATAGTTAAAATGAGTACACCCCAAAATAACTGTTGAGTAATCTTCCAAATCATAAATTTTCAACATCTCTACTAAATAATCATCAATTTCTTGACTATCAAAAATACCATCTTCAGCAAAACGAACCAATCCAGGTAAAGCAATAAAATCAACCTTTTTTTGCTTATCCACCCTCTTTACTAAATTATAAAGCTTATCACCAGTAATTGTCACTGGTGTAGCAGCAACCAACATTCTCTCTTCATTACCATATAGCTCAATAGCCTTCTTTACAGCCGGTTCCATCCCAATAATAGGAACAGAAAAAGTTTCTCTAAACTCTTTAGTAGCAACACTTGTTGCAGTATTACAAGCTATTACAATAGCATCTACACCTTTACCAATCAAAAACTCTATAATCTCTTTAACATAACCTTGAATCTGTTCTTTAGACTTTTCACCATAAGGTACATGTTCCTCATCTGCATAATATATAAAATGAGCATCAGGTAATACTTTTAAAGCATGATGTAATACTGATAATCCACCTAATCCTGAATCAAAAATTCCAATCTTCATATTGATTACTCCTTACAAACTGTTAACTCTATTATACCGCAAAAACAAGAATTGTCATTATTTATATTTTTCTAAAAATAAATCTGTGATTCAAAGTACTCCTCTATAACCTCTAATTCGCCATCATTTTCATTAGATAATGATGTTACCCTACCAATAATCTGCTTCATTGCATCACTACCATTAGCTATTACAAAACCATAGCCTACTACACTATGGCTTTATCTAGCAATCTGTTTTATATTCATGAAACACCTCTAACAAAACTTAAAACATCATACTTTTTAATGAATTCCTTCACTATAAACACAATCCTCTTTAGCAGTAATTGTTTCTAAGATAGATTCCATTGTATTAGATAACTTCTTATACTTAGAAGCATCTGCTTCATCAAATTGTACATCTGTAGGATATTCTACTAATACATTATAAATATTATCACCTGTATCAAGTTTACCTAATTCTTCATATGAGGGTAAATAAGTATAATCCTCACTTTCTAAATATAAAGATATACTCATTAAATGACCTGCTTCCATTGAAGCATGACTATCTTTTTCATAGAATATCAAAGAATAACCAATATCATCTTCATAAATTTCATATTCATATAAGCCATTCCAGAATTCTGGTACTTCTACAGTAAAATATTCTGTATCAATGAAATATGGATTTGTCTCTTGATTTAAATCTATATTATTGCTTTGATTTGTAGAACAGCCACATAACATCAATACACATAATAATGCACTAAGTAACTTTTGCATAAGTTCCTCCTATTTTTGTCTTCTTACAAAACGAATCTTACAAACGTCATCCCCTCTAGCTATCGTAGCAGGTAAATCCAATTCACAACCAAAACTTTCTGCTATACCTCTATCTCCACACATTGCATGATCACATAATACTGCTATTTCTTCATCACTACATCCCTGTTTTTGCCAAGCTTTAACTAATGGACAATAATGAAAATCTATATCTAAATGATCATCATCACAATTCAAAACATCCATTTCAAATACCCATTGTGCAGGCTTTGTAAATAAAGTTTTCTTTAATCCCTTCAAAGAATCTCCACCACCTGCTTTTTGCCTTAAATTAGCTCCTTGATATAAACCACAACGTTTTATTGCCTGTGGAGCATAATCCGTAGCTTCTAATCCTTTCTTCTTAGCTTCATCACATAATAAATACATCCATAATGCTCGATGTTCTAATTGTTCTCTAATAGCTACTATTAAAGGATTTTTTATCTTTGCTTCATTTTTAACCTTACTCATCTTAATCTCCCCTTTTTATTATTGTACAACTCTTTACTTATAGATACTACAATTCTAGTTCATATATTAAAAAATCTAAATAATCTCCTACATCAACTTTTCTTGTATCAATATGCTTAAACCCTACTTTTTCATATAATTTCATAGCTGGAAGATTACCTTTTAAAACATCTAATCTTAAAGCTTTATATCTCTTTTCTTCAGCAAGTCTTATAGCATCTTTTACCATCTTTTCAGCTATTCCTTTTGATCTAAACAAAGGTGAAACAGCTAACGTATGAATCACAATTACTTCTTCTTGACTCGCTTCTACTAACCATTCTACATCTTTATATTCTTCATTATTATGATGATTTAAAATCATTGTAGATACTATTTTTTCATTATCTATCCCTATATATAATTGATTATCTTCGATAGATTGTTGAATATATTGATTTGATGGATATAAATCCTTTTCCCAACCTAAATCATATAATGTATCTTTCATCTCATCAATCACTGAATAATATAACTCTTTAATCTTTTCATAATCACTTATCTTCGCTAATCTTATCTCTAACATCTTAAACTCCTATATCAGCTATATCCCATACAACTCTTAATATTTCTAATAATACTTTTCTTTCCTTATTATTTAATTCACTTATTTCTTTTAATGCTATTAAAACATGATTAAAATTAATCTTTGTAATATCATTAAGTGTATAAATATTTAAATTATCAAAAAGAGTAAATAAAGATTCAACTAATTCTTCTTTTTCTTCATTATTAATCTCTTTTAATAATTCATTAACCTTATTAACTGCTTTATCACTACCTTCACTTACACTATCAGCATACTTAAAATGATCAACATCAATACTCCAGTTAAAAGAAACATGTTGCAATAAACCAACCTGTTTACTTTCAACAACACTTACTTTTTCTTTATGTATAAATAAACGTCCAAATAAACTAGCAGTAGGTATATAAGTGTGTATCTTATCTAATACATAATAAGTAGATTCTTGTTGCCAGAACCCATCTTCAAAACCCGGGCCATCAAAGTTATCAATTCTCTTTATCTTCTTTTGAATATCTGCTGATGCATTAGCTCCTGCATACATTGCAAGATTTCCACCTTTAGAATGTCCACCTACATAATAACGATATTTAGAAAATAATTTTTGAATACCTGTCTCTTTCGTTCTCATTTCTAAATATTCTACTGCTTTTCTTTGAGCTAA
>JAXJVS010000058.1:0-6440 GCA_036308445.1 Bacilli bacterium
AGGTGTGGTTAAGGTTCTATAGTTTTGTAAAGAATTCATAATACCTTCTATACCTCCACTAGCTTCCCAGAGTTGTGTTACTGTTTCCTTTGCTTTTTGTTGTTTTTGTTGTTCTGCTAAGGCTGCAGCAGCTTCCTTATCTGCATCAAATTTAGCACGCATTCTTTGTCCTGCATCAGAACGTAAATAACGATTAAAGCGTCTATTATTGCGTCTAATTTCTCTATTAGTTGTAGCATCATCGTATCCGAATGCTTGATACTGAGCATCTTCAAAAGATCCTTCTTTATATTTTTTTGGAATAAGTGTAGCCATATTATTCTAATTTAATTAAATCTTTAGTATTCCAAACTGCCTCCTGTAGTTCATTATTAACAGTAAACCAACGGCAGCGAATACCTTTCAGACTGTTAGCTTTATTTTCATCTCTAAAAAAAGTAGATTCTTTGCGAACCACTACCATTACCGGTTTATTTGGAATTTCTTGTCTAACCGTAACCAAGTCTCCCGGTAAAAACATTGTCTTATCTTCCATAATTAATTAATATTTAATTTGTTTTTTCTTTCTGTTAACTTTTCATTGACTACAGCCAATATGCGATTTTCATTTACAGCAACCCAACCAAACTTATAGAAAGGTACTGGTACTTCTGCTGGAATTGGATACATTACAATATCTCCAGGTTTAATGAATTCACAACGATGTCCGGTTTCAATAACGGTACCGACTTTAATAAATTGCTGTTCCTCGTGAATTTCACCATCTTCCTCAGATTTATACTCTGAAGCCTTACCTCCATTATCCATAATAAATCCAGACTCAGATACCTTAAGTTTCTGGAATGGGTTCTGTTTAAATGGTTCTATCAACACATAACCATATAGAGGCATTACTTCAAGGCCGTTTAGATCCTCTGACAAATTCTTCGCATACTTCTCAAGTTCCTGAGAATGTTTCTCAAACTTATCCAAATAATTATCAACCTGATCATTAAAAGTGTTTACAGATTCAGTTGTTCCTAAATTAAAGTGATCGCCACTATCCATTCCGCTAATCATTCTAGCTACATTTTCATTACTCATAATTTTACCATTTATTTAATACGCATTTTTCATCTTTTACTCTTGCTTTGGCTGATAAAACACAACCACACTCATTGCATATATCTCCTAACATGTCTATCTTTACACAAGAATCGCATTGCTTACAGATAGCTATTCTTTTTATTGCCAGTTGTTCGTGCTTATTAAAAAGGTTAAAATACCAACCTTTAATAATATTAATAATTTTTCTTACCATTTTCCTGCAGGGCATTTAGCATTATCCTTTAATACTTTCATTGGAATATAACAATCACAACCTTTGATATATCCTGATTTCTGTCTAGTTGATACATCATTAGTTTCAGGATTTATAAATAAATTTCCATTACATATTTTACGAGTAGAATCATAGATTCCACATCGTAAACAAATTTGATATCGACTCATAATTAATATTCAATTGGTTTACGTTTGTCTCTACTTGCCTTTAAAGAAGATTCCTTCTTAAAGTGATTAAGCATCTTAATTACTTCAGCTTTTAAATACGGAAGATGGTAAACTGTCATATTATCATTATGATCAAAATGTACTAAAACTAAATCTTCAATTTCAAATTCTGGATTTAATTTCTGAATCATCCAAGCATAAGTAGACAACTGCAAAGTGTAGTGCCAATAGTTTACATCATCTAAGTTATTTAAAGGAAATTTCATCTTTACAGAAGTTTTGGTCTTATTATTAAAGAAACTTTTAGTTTCTATTTTTTTATTAGTTTTCCAATCGGCTATGATTATTTTATTACCCTTCTTAACTAATAAATCTATCTGACCTGCAATTCTTAATTTTCCATCTTCTGATACTCTAGAAATCAAATACTCTGGATAAACTCCATTTTCAATATCTAATTCGGAGTAATCTTTACGGCATTCGAATTTACCTCCAATTTCAAACTTACTAATATCAATATCCTTCTTTTTCTGATAAAAAGAATTTTCTAAATCTGCATGAATTTTGGTACCACGCTCGCATGACTTGCGATTTTCATTGTCCCATTCATCTAAGATACCTTGTTGTTCTCTATTAAAATCATTTTCAGAAATAGAGTGTAAATCAAGTAAAACTTTGTCAAATTTTTTACTATTTAACAAAGACTTTTTCTCAACATTCCAAACATCCTTAGGCAATAACTTTTCTAATGCCTTATACGCACTCCAAAATTCTTTATCAAAAGGTTGTGTGTATTCGTGGATCATCGTAGTTACACTTGTGAACTTGGCATCTGGATTAGTAACATCGAAATATTTATGAGTTTCTTCAATAAATGCGATGTTTCCATTTTGTTTTGTAATAACTTCAGACATAATCATTAATCATTAATCATTATTCATTATTCAATCTAACTAAATTTTATCTTAGTAATTATATTAATATAATGTAAGTATACAAAACAATTAAATTTGTAAATATTATTTATTAGATAATTATAACTTATAATAAGAAGAAAACACTTACACAACTTATGAATTCTATACAAAATACAGAAGTTAATCAAAATGAACCTAATAATGATTCAGCTTTAACTGTGGATATACAAAAAATAGATCATTGGGGAATTCCCAACAGAAAAACTAGGAAACAGTGGTATCAAGCTACAAATCCACAAATTAGATCGTATATTACTGGAAATTTAACTGCTAGTATTTCTGGAAAAGGTGCTAGATCATTAAAACGTGCTGCTGATGAATATCAATATTTATCGGAAGATTTAGCTAGACATAACTATAGTTCTAAGGCAATGTCTGAAAAATACGATAATTTTAATGGAATAGATTTTTCTATTTTAGACAAAGCGTTAGAAAATGAACATACACAATTAGATACACATCAACAGCAATTTAACACGGGGCAACTTAGCGAACGTAAATTTAATAGATTGCAACGAAAACATAGAAGGCGTATAAATAATTTAAATGAGAATTATCAAATACTGTCTGAAGTTTGGCATAATAAAAGAGGAATACCTTTAGTTAGAACTCAAAGCAGTGTTTCTTCTGCTCCTTTTTTACTTGGAACTATAGGATTGCCAGCAGCTACAATTGGACTAATATCAGGAGGTACTGCAGCAGCACCTTATATTGGTAAAGCTTTAGCAAATCCTTGGGTTCAACGAGGTTTAACCGGTGTTGATATTATTGATACCGGAGCATCTTTATTAAATGGAAATTATTTAAGCGCAGCTGCTAATTGGGTTCCTTATGATAAAATTTTAAAGTACGGAAAACAAGTTATTAATAAAGGTGGTGATTTAATAAAACAAGGAGTAACAAAAGCAGCCGACAAGTTAAAACCAGCGGGAAAGCAAGTTACAAATACGGTAGAAGAATTCATACCTACAGTTGAAGTAGAAAATGTTCCTGCGGATTATCAAGTAGGTGATTATGAAGCGTTTATTATTGATAATGAAGGTAATGTTGTACGAGAACCTTCTAAACTAACTTATCCTCATACAGAGCAAATTATTTCTGCTAAAAATAAAGTAGGAGATACTACTATTAAACCTCCTTATAATCCTAATTCTACTATAAGGAATTTAGGTGAGATCGGTAAATGGGAATATGTAACTCCCTATTCAAATCCAAGACCTGTAGATCAGACTTTAACAGATAATTTTATTTCATATATTAATTCTACTAGTTCTTCTGATTTGCCTCATACTCATGTAAATCTTACAGACGCAAGACGTTTTTATGCAAATACCGGTATTGATCCAAATGTATTATCTGAAGAAGTTGTGCGTAAAGCTGCGTCAATTGCACAAAAATCAGCTTTAGAAACAGTTAAAACTGTACCGGAAGGAGTTTTAGCTACAACTTTAGGTCCATCTACTGGATATAGCTATTTTAATGATGGAAAAAGAGCTGGATACTTTACAACAAGTTTATATAGGTATGGACAAGCAAATGACGGTGTATCTCCTATGTTTGCAGCACAACATAGTAACATAATAGGTAAAGATGATGTCTCTAAACGTGGAGTTAGTGAACAATTATATAATGCCGCTATCCAATTGGGATCGCAACGTTTTAATACTCCTTTTGTAGTTTCAGGCGAAGATTTAATATCTCCAGAAGCAACAACTGCAGTTTGGAATAAATTTAATAACAAAATGTTTTTAGGAAATATAGGAGGTCATAGTTATGGAATCGGTGCGCAATTAGTACCACAATACCGTAAACCTATGTGGATTGTAGATCCTAACAGTTCTCGTCTTAAATACAGATATGGATATGAAATAAGTAATGGTCCAGTAATGGCATTAACAAAACCTACTAAAGATGTACCTGTTAAAGTGGATAACCTGTTACATCCTGATAGAATTGTTCCGGATGGAAATGGTGGATTTTCTCTTAAACCATTAAATATGAAAAGCAAGAACTTATATAAATCTATAGTACCTATTGTAGGAACTGGAACTGGTTTATATTTTATATCTGGCAATTCAAATAATAGCCAAAACGCTAATTAGTAGTAAAATATCTTCTTGGATTAATCATAATTACAAATTTTAAATAAATTTAAATATATTAAAACAAAAGTAACAAATTGATTATGGAAATTTTAGAAATGCTTAGAATTCCTTACTTTAAGAGTGGCTCTGGAATTCATATTAAAAAAGAAAATCGTGGGAAGTTTACTGAGTACTGTGATGGAAAAGTAACTCAAGAATGTATAGATAAGGCTAAGAAAAGTAATAATCCTACTTTGAAAAAGAGAGCAACGTTTGCTGAGAATAGTAGGGGTTGGGCTAAGAAATATAATACAGGAGGTCAAACCCCAACAACTACGAAAATTGGTAAAGAAGAAGCTTTAAGCGAAATAAAAAAATGGAATGTTGGAAACAACTTACGTCATGCTGAATTTAAACATTGGGCTACAACTAATCCAGATGCTTTTTGGAAGGAATTTGAAAGCCATCAAACTAATCTTCGAAATAAAAATTTTGGAAAAATGGCAGGGTCTGTAACATCCTACAAACCTATAATGCATTCGGAGAATAATTTTTCAATAGGAAATACTATTTATCATAATTTAACTGATGGCTGGTCTGCTGATCAAATAGCTGCGGTATTAGGAAACACATATATAGAATCAGAAGGATGGAATAAACTAAAACAAAATGGAGGAGGTCCAGCTAGAGGTATTTTTATGATGGAAGAAGGAGAACGTAAAAAGTATAAAACTTGGTTAAACAATCGTGAAGACAGTCATGCAAATCAAGTTAATTATGTACAAGAACTATTTGATACTAAAGATTCTTCTTTAAAAACTCCTTGGGATCGTTTAGCAGACACATTTGACCCAAAGTCTAAAAATAAAGATGCTTCTTTATTAGATTTAAAAAATCGTATATCTAAAATGAGTGAAGAGCAAGCTAAAGCTGAAGGTTATAGAAGTGCATGGGCCCACCAAAACTATACTACACAGCAAGCTTGGACAGATTGGAACGCTGGAGATATTAAAGCTAAAACTAAAGCATTTGAAGCTTTATTTGAAAGAGCTGGAGTTCCTCATCTAAATAAAAGATTATTAGCATCTCAAGTTTTACGTAAAAACTTAAACATATTTAAATAACCAACATAGTAATTATGAATCCTCAAGTAAAAAATACTTTATTAGAAATGTTGCCTATATATGGTACTTATAAAAGTGCTGAGAGATTTATAAACAATCCAACATGGGCAGGTGCTGGAGAAACAGCACTATCTTTATTAGGCGATGTTGCAAGTTTAGCTGGTGTGGGATTAGTAGCAAAAGGAGCCTCCGCTGCTGGAAAAGCTGCTAAAGCTTATAAAGTAGCGGACAAAGCTTCGGACGCACTTGCAGCAACACAAAAAGCTAATGATGTAACTCCTTTAATTCGACAGTACAAACATAATAACAATGTTGTTAAATCTGCGTCTTTAATGAATGAACCTAAAGCGCAAGCATTAATACCAAGAAGAATTAAAGCTAATCAAGCATTAAAACAAGAAATCGTACAAAAACAAAACAAGATAGATAATGCTTATAATAATGTAGTTAACGCAAATAAAAAGGCTAGCAACTTAGTTACAAAGTCTAAACAGTACTATAATATGGCTAAACCCCTCCCTATAGCTGCTGTAGGAGCAGAAGCTTCTACGAGAGCTGTTAATCCACGAACATTTGATAATGAATAAAAATAAACCCGACTTAGCTTAATCGCTAGGCCGGGTTTTCTTATTTACAACACTCTGCGTAACTTTCACAAAGCTGTTTTATGTGATCTATTTTTGGGTTCTTTCTATTGACAAACCAAACAATTATCCATAGTAACATAAACACTCCTGTTACAATAACATACATATGGCATAGGG
>JAXJVS010000059.1:0-8036 GCA_036308445.1 Bacilli bacterium
ATCTATTCTTAACTCTACGACATCAAACTTCTTATCTTTTAAAGCTTCAGCTTGTTTGATAATATCATAATCATCTTTACCTACAATTGGTAAACAAACCTTAGGTTTACCTTTACCAATTGTGATTCCTTTAACTACACATTCTTTCATAACTACTCTCCTTGATGACATGCATCTATAAACACTCTTATTTCTTTATACGTTGTATTAAACTCATCTCTTAATATAAAATGAGTACCATTTCTAATGACTTTTTTCACACTATATTTTATATTTTCATAAATATATTCGGTTTCACTATCTTTTATTAAATCATATTCACCAGCTAATATTAAAGTAGGAATTCTAATTGTATTTAATTCATCTTTAGTAATTTCTTTCATTGTTTCCATCATTTTAATTAAACGCCATTTTATTCTCATTTTCTTATTATATAAACAAAAAGGAATTAAACAAAACAACATCAACCAATCATTCAATCGACACATAGCCTTTAAACCAGCTACTCTTACATTAGCACCCATTAAAACCATATGTTTTAAACGATTATCACATAAAGATAATAAAATAGAAATAATACCACCATCACTAAATCCAATAACATCATACTCATCAATATTCAATTCATTAACAACTTCAACAACATCTTTACACATTTGTGAATATGACATTTCACCTTGATAGACTGAATTTCCATGATAACGACTATCTATACATATTAATTGATAACTATCTTGCAATTTTTCTACAAGCTTATCAAAAATAGTCATATTTTCTCCATTACCATGTAATAATACAATAGGATAACCATTACCTATAACTTTATAATTAATATCTTTCATGTATCTCACCAATACTAATCTTACAACACTTATTAAATAAGTTCAATTAAAAAAAGGCTATACGCCTTTTCCCATCAAATATGCTTCATTCATTACATGAGTATTTAAAATATCTCCTTTATTTTAAACAACAGCACCTTAGATACCCCTTTTATCATTAACATCATCCAAACAATTAGTATATCCCTCATACTATCTATTGTTCTTTCCATAGCTGCTTTATCAGCAGTGGCAATAAAAATCTTTATTTGTTATTTCAGTATATCTAGGTAATGTTCTATCAATTAATGTTTTTAACTGTGCATCTATTGAATAAAAATATACAGGTGCCGACATGACTATAACATCTGCTTTAATCATTTTATTAAGTATTTCTTCCTTATCATCATACACCCTAGAGTTCACTTCAAATCAATGAAAAAGAACAAGCCTATGCTTGTTCTTCCTTATCTTTATTCGCTTTAATAACTTTTTGTCTAGAGAATTCTTCTCTTTCTTTTTCCTCTAAAGCTTCGCTAATAAATTTAACTGTTGCTTCAAATTCAGGAATAGAGATGTTTTTAAGAGCATTTGCTCTTTTTTGCGTTTTACGAATTGCATTCGCAAGTCGATAAACTGCATTCTCAACTTCTGCTAATTTTACTGTTAATTCTTTAACATGATAGAAACATGTATAAGCATAATCTACTTTTGAATTGGCATGTTCAAAGCTATATCCTACATGAATAGGTTTCTTTTCATAACTAACTTTAGGAATTTCTACTCCCATAACACTGCGATATGAAATGCTAATTCCTTCATCTACAGGTACCGCTTCTACAATATCACTAATAATACCAGTAGACATATTTGCTTCTTGTAAAGCTATATATGCTTTTTGATAAGCCTCAGTAATCTCATCACGAATTAACTTTACATCATCTAAAAGATTCATCATCTCTTTAATTAGAACATTTCTTTTCTTATCCATCAAGTCATACCCTAGCTTTGCTAGTTCTAATGACTTTTTAGTTGCAATTAAATTTCCTTTTGTAGGAAAAACTTGATTAGCCATTTTGGATTGCCTGAGTTAATTCTTTGATAACTGTCTCTTCTTTAATACCAAAGAATTCTACTGCTTTTTGATGATCATAGAATTGTTCTAATACAGCATTATCTATACGATCTAATTCATTCTTAGGAAGAACTGATAATAAAGTCCATCCTAAATCAAGAGTTTCTTTTATTGATCTATTCGTATTGAACCCTTGATTAATAAAATACTGTTCAAATAAACGACCAAATTCCATATACTTCTTATCAACAGGAGATAATTCATCCTCACCAATAACTGAAGTTAATGATTTAACATCCTGAACATGTGCATAACATGCAAATAACTGATTAGATACAGCTGAATGATCAGCTCTTGTATATCCTTCACCAATACCATCTTTCATCAAACGTGAAAGTGAAGGTAAAACACTAACAGGTGGATAAATACCCATTGCATTTAATTCTGCATCTAATGTAATCTGCCCTTCTGTAATATATCCAGTTAAGTCAGGAACTGGATGAGTAATATCATTATTAGGCATTGTTAGAATAGGAATTTGAGTAACAGATCCATTTGCCTGCTTAGTAATTCCTGCTCTTTCATAAAGAGAAGCTAAGTCAGAATATAAATATCCTGGATAACCTTTACGTCCAGGAATTTCACCCTTACTAGAAGAGAATTCACGTAACGCTTCACAATATGAAGTAACATCAGTATAAATAACCAATACATGCATATCTTCTTCAAATGCTAAATATTCAGCAGCAGTCAATGCACATCTAGGAGTTAAAATACGTTCAATAATAGGGTCATTAGAAAGATTTAAGAACATAACAACTCTTTCCATAACTCCTGCTTCTTCAAACGATCTTTTAAAATAATCAGCAACATCATTAGTTACTCCCATAGCAGCAAAAACAACACAGAAACCTTTTCCTTCTTCATCTGCAATTTGTGCTTGTTTAACAATTTGAACTGCTAATTGATTATGTGGTAAACCTGATCCTGAAAAGATAGGTAATTTTTGTCCACGAATTAATGTCATTAAACAATCAATAGAAGAAATACCTGTATTAATATAGTTTCTTGGATATACACGAGATACTGGATTTAATGGTTGTCCATTAATATCCATTGACTTTTGAGCATATATTTCTCCTAATCCATCAATTGGTTTACCTGCTCCAGAAAAAATACGTCCTAGTATTTCTTTTGATACAGGTAATTCCATTGGATGACCTAATAATCTTGTTTTTGTATTTTTTAAAGATAATGTATTCGTTCCTTCAAAAACCTGAACAACAACTCTTTCCCCTTCAATTTGAACAATACGTCCTAAACGTGTTGTTCCATCTTGACATGCTATTTCTACCATTTCGTCATATGATGCATCCTTAACATGATCTAATACGACTAATGGACCATTAATTTCACTTAAACCTACATATTGAAGACTCATAAGCTACCTCCTTAGTCTACATGTGCTAATGCTTCATCTATCATTGAATAATAATCATCCAATATTTCAATATGAGCATTAGGTACATCATATTTCATTTTTACAACTTTATCAAAAATACCAGTTTCTAAAATTAATCTCATTGGTTTATTTAAAGCAATAATATCTTTACAACGTTTATATAAATATAAAATAACTTCCATCATTTTTAATTGTTTTTCAAGTGGTACATAAGTATCGTCAGGATGGAACGCATTCTGCTGTAAATAACCAACACGCACTAATTTTGCAACTTCAATAACTAATTTCTGATCATCAGGTAATACATCAGATCCCATCAATTTTACAATTTCCATTAACTTTGTTTCTTCAGCTAAGATAGTTTGTAATTCTTGACGATCATTAACAAATTTAGGACCAACATTCTTACTAAACCATCTTTGAAGATCAGGAATATATTCACTATAACTTAAATTCCAGTTAATCGCAAAATAATGTCTAGCATAAGCTAAAGCTTTATCTAAGGCCCAAAAAGTTCTAACAAAACGTTTTGTATTTTGAGTTACTGGTTCAGAGAAGTCAGAACCTTGAGGTGATACTGCCCCAATGATTGTAACTGAACCTTTTGTACCATTCAAATTATCCATATACCCAGCACGTTCATAGAATTGTGATAAACGAGAAGGTAAATAAGCAGGGAATCCTTCTTCAGCTGGCATTTCTTCCAAACGTCCTGAAATTTCACGTAAAGCTTCTGCCCAACGTGAAGTAGAATCCGCCATAATTGCAACATGATATCCCATATCACGATAATATTCTGCAAGTGTTACACCAGTATAAATAGAAGCTTCACGAGCAGCCACTGGCATGTTAGATGTATTCGCAATTAACACTGTTCTATCAGTTAAAGGTCTATTTGACTTAGGGTCAATTAACTCTCTAAATTCTTCTAGAACCTGAGTCATTTCATTACCACGTTCTCCACAACCAACATAAACAATAATATCAGCATCACAATATTTTGCTAATTGATGTTGAGTCATAGTTTTACCAGTACCAAATCCACCAGGAATAGCTGCAGTTCCCCCTTTGGCAATTGGGAACATTGTATCAATAACACGTTGTCCTGTAACTAATGGCATAGATATAGGTAAACGTCTTGATACTGGTCTTGGATTTTTAATTGGCCATTTTTGAGTTAAAGTACATTCATGAATATGGCCATCTTCATCTTCTAATTTCATAACAACATCATTAATACGATATTGACCATTTTCTTTAACTTCAATAACTTTTCCTTTTAAGTATGGTGAAACCATACATTTATGAGTAATTAAATCTGTTTCTGGGATAGTCGCATAGACATCGCCACCTTTGACTTTATCTCCGACTTTAACACACATTGTAACATCCCATAATTTATTTGTATCCAAAGGTGCAACATGGCTTCCTGTTGGAATAAATGATCCAGATTCTTTCGCAATTTCTTCTAATGGTCTTTCAATACCATCAAAGATATTTCTTAAAATACCAGGACCTAAAGTTACACAAATAGGCTGACCTGTAGCATATACTGGTTCTCCAGGTTTTAAACCAGTAGTTGTTTCATAAACCTGAATAGTTGTAAATTGTTTCTTAATAGAAATAACTTCACCTATTAGTTTTGCATGACCTACATATACCATTTCTAACATAGAAAAAGCATCAGTATCTTTTACTGTAACCACGGGTCCATTTATTGAATAGATAACATTTTCCATTTTTTGTCCCCCTTTAGATACACTATTTAATCGTTAATCCAGAATTTTTAGTAAACCATTCTTTTTGATTCTTTAAAGCAAAATCTAATGTTTCATCAATAGTTAATAAAGATTTTACATTTTCTCCAATTAATCCACCGATAATTATATTCTTATCTTCTTTAACATCTAAAATATTAGAATATAGCTTCATTAATTGATCTTTAAAAGCAATATCTTTACTAGAAACATAAACAATACATTCTGCCATATCAAACATATCGACTATCTTTTTCGCTTTGTTCATCATAAAATCCTGATAATCTTTACTATTTGTAAAATCAATTAATTTATCTTTAGCAGACTTAAAAATAGTACTAACATATTCGTCTCTTTTTTCAATTAATTTTTTTGTTCTTTCAATATGACTTTCAGAAATTTCAATAGCCGCATTAGATTCCATTTCTTCAAGTTCCTGTTTCAATCTTAAATCAGCATCTTTTTTTGCTTCTATTCTCATAGATTCATAAGCTTCTTTTTCTAAAGCCTTTACTTCCTCTAAGATAGCTTTTTCTTCTAATTGAGCTTCTCTTTCAATTTCATCTTTCATATAGAGAATTACTTGTTCAATATTTTGCATAATCTCTCCTATAATTTCACACCAATAGCTTCTGAAACATAACCATCAATAGTTTCTCCTATTTTAGATTCACCATGACGATCAGGTATTTCAGTAATTAATGGTTTTTGTTGTTTTAATTTAATTTCAGATATAATATCTGGACACATTTCTACAAGCTTAGTTGTTACTAAGATAATACCTATTGTTTCATCCTTCATTTTTTCCGATAAAATTTCAAGAAATTTTACTCTTGTATGAACGACTTCCCCCTCAATACCAACTAGCTTTAATCCCATCAATGTATCAATATTATCGCTGATTAAGAAAAACTTCATATAATCAGACCTTTCTAAGATTAAAGTTTATTAATAATTAAGATTGAAATTAATAACCCGTAAATAGCAACCCCTTCACCTAAGGCAACGAAAATTAATGCTTTACCGAAGTTATTTTCATTTTCAGAGAATGCTCCAATTGCAGCAGGCGCAGCAGCAGCAACAGCAACACCTGCACCTAATGCTGAACATCCAGTTGCTAATGCAGCAGCAATAAATCCTAAACCTTGAGCGATAGTTCCAGTAATAGAAGTTACTGTTTCAGCTGCGAATGCTGAATTCATAGTTAAACATAAAGTTAAAGCGATTGCTCCAAAGAAACCACCAACATGAGTTAATAAACGCCATTTTGCACTTTCTTTACTTACTTTAGAAGTAAACATTCTTACTAATGGTAATGATAATAAAACAACTGCAATTAAAGGTAAAATAAATGTTAAAATATTCATAATAAATTTCCTCCTAATATAATCTTATCTTTCCTTAATCGTTTTAAAAGGGATACCCTTTCCTTCATAATAACGTGAAAACATTTCATAAAACTCTAAACGTAGTACTTGAATACCTACAATCATTCCTTCTAGAACCATAACAAATATATTTCCAAAAACAAGAACAATCCAATATCCAAATCCACCAATCATTTCAGCTAAAGTATAAACAACTAACATCATCCCTGCATGGGATAAAACAAATCCACCAACACGTAAGAATGACATTGTATTAGCTATAAATGTAAGCATAACTTCAAACAATTCAAAGAATGCTTCTGTAAAGAAACCACCAAATCCATGTGGGAACATAGGTTCACCATCCATTTTATGTTCTAATGGTTCTTTTAAGAAAATCATTAATACTGGCATTGCAATAAAAATAATTGTATAGAAAGTTCCACCAACTGGTAAATCAATTCCTAACAACATCTGTACAACTAATAACAATACTGCTATATAGAAGACTAGACCAGCAAAACCATTTTGAGAAAAATAAACATCTGCCATTTTTTTCTTCTTTATATTAATAATAATATTAAAGATAATTGAAATAATTATTAAAGTAACACCTGTTCCAATTGCAATACCAAGTAATGGCATTGTATTGTTTGGATCTAAAGTATGAAACATTGGTGTAAATATTTCTTCATTTCCAAAGAATGAACCATAAACAACACCAAATAAAGCACTAGATATACCAATGCGCATACCTACTTCACCAAGTTTCATTCCTTTTAATTTATAAGCAACATAACCAACAAGTGATAATAATAAACCTTGACCAATATCACCAAACATCATTCCAAATAAGAATGTATAAGTAATTGCTACTAAATTAGTAGGATCAAAATCTGTATAAGACGGTACACCATACATTTCTACAAACATTTTAAAAGGCTTTGTTATCCAATTATTTGTTAGTTTTGTCGGTGGTGTTAATCTAGAATCACCAGTAGCTGGTTTAATTTCTACATGAACATCTTCAATTTCTTCAAAATATTCTTTTAATTTTTTAGCATTTTTTTCTTCTGCAAAACCATATATTGAAGCATTACGTCCAAATACGACAACATATTTTTGTGCATCAAATGTTTGATTCATATGATATGAAACATTATAAATTTGATTCAATTTATCTAATTCTTTATCAAAAATTCTTTTTATTCTTTCATCTAATTCTTTTATATATTCTTTACCTGTGTCTGTTTCTTCTTTTAACATTGATAAAGCTTCACTAGCAGTACCATGGACAAAATTAGGAATCTGAATTTGTTTAAAATATAATGATGAAAAAATATTATCAATTTTAGGTGCATGTTTTAAAGTTGTTATATAACAACAATATGTTTCTTTAACATCTTTATGGAAGATTTTTAATAAAAAATCCTGATCACCATAATATTGTAATTTATCAATATTCTCAGCTGGCATACGTCCAAATTTAATTTGTAAATATTTGCATGCAAACATTTTATCAAAATCTAAATTAGAATTAATTAAATGTTCTAA
>JAXJVS010000060.1:0-6483 GCA_036308445.1 Bacilli bacterium
TAAGGAGATAATATGAAGTGACCTCCTAGTTGCCAAAACGTGGATTTAGATTCATAATAAGATTGGAAAACAAATTATAGAATCGTTACCATAACGACAATAGGAGGTCACTATGAAAAGTATAATTTATTTTGGAATGGATGTCCATATGAAATCGTATAGCATATGTGCAATTTATGGAAAAACAGGTGAAATTCTAGGAGAAACAAGAATTGCAGCTGATATATCTCTTGTGATGAAATTCATCAATTCAATGAAAAAGAAAGTTGATGAAAAGGAAGTTGATATTCTAACTGGTTATGAAGCTGGGTGTTTAGGGTATTCGCTATACTGGCAGTTAACTGAAAAAGGTGTAAATTGTGATATTTTAGCTCCTACAACGATGAAACGTTCAGTGAAAAACGTAAAAGTGAAAAATGATCGAATGGATGCAAACAATATTGCAACTAATTTAGCTCATGGGACATATAAATCTGTTTATGTTCCTGATAGTCATGATGTTGAAGTCAAAGAATATATTCGAATGCTTCAAACTTTTAAGGATGAATTAAAAAAGACAAAACAACATATCAACGCATTTTTATTACGTCTAGGATATCAGTATACAGGAAAATCAAGATGGATACCAGCACATATGAAATGGTTGAAAGAATTAGAGATGTCAAGCATGTATAGAGAAATCCTGGACGAATATATTTCTCATTTTGAATCATTAACTGAAAAAATTGAAAGATACCATCATAGATTAGAAGAATTATCTCAGGAAGAACCATACAAAGAAAAAGTGGGACAACTACGCTGTTATAAAGGAATTGATACAACCGCTGCAATGATTCTGCAAGTAGAAGTTTCAGATTTTAATCGTTTTCCTAATGCGCATGCCTTTGCATCATATTGCGGACTAACTCCGGGAGAAAATTCGAGTGGAGATAAAGCAAATCGCACATCCATAACCAAACAGGGAAATTCAATCGTAAGGAAAACACTTACAGAATGTGCACAGGCATTAGTAAAAGGAACAATAGGTGTAAAATCAAAGCGTGTAAAAGCAAGACAGGCTGGACAGGATGTAAAGGTTATTGATTATGCAGATAAGGCAGTGAAAAGATTACAGAAGAAATATCATCAAATGATCAACAGAAATAAAAACAGAAATGTAGCAGTTACAGCTGTAGCTAGAGAATTAGCTTGCTTTGTATGGGGAATGGAAACAGGAAATATCTAAGAAATGAGATGTTTATAAATTTTGTAGGATGAAAAATTTAAAAGAAAGGAGATTATGAAGGGCTTTTTAATAGACAAAAAAATCGAAGGCATAGATAGGCCTCATAACTTGAGAGAACAGGTTTGGCTATCTACGTTATCACTCTTAAGGCATTAATGATTTAATCATAAAGTCGCGAGTATGATTAAACAAGAAAATTATTGATCCACGCACGGAGATTATAGAGCTTACGACGAAACCATTAACCTATGGGTAACCAATCCACGAATAACAGAGTGGTTAACTGTCGTTTGAATCTATAGTTAGGGGTCTTTGTATGCCTTTGATTAGAAAATTGAATAAATTTTATTATGAATTGTTCATTTAGTCTTGACAAAGGTCACTTCATAACAGTGATATTATGAGTTTAAATCATACTCCTTCATCTTTGCGTTTACACATAGGTTTTTTTGGTTTAAGAAATGCAGGAAAATCTAGTGTCGTTAATGCTGTTACTGGTCAGGAATTATCTGTTGTATCTGATGTTTTGGGTACAACTACAGATCCAGTAAAAAAAGCAATGGAATTACTACCACTTGGACCAGTAGTTATAATTGATACTCCTGGCATTGATGATGAAGGAAGCTTAGGAGAATTACGTGTTAAGAAAGCTAAACAGGTATTAACGCAAACAGATATAGCTGTACTTGTTGTGGATAGTATACGTGGTTTACAAAAAGCTGATAAAGAATTAATTGAATTATTTAAAGAAAGAAAGATTCCTTATGTTATAGCTTATAATAAATGTGATTTATTAGAAGATATACCTAGTATTGAAAAAAATAACATATATATAAGTGCTATTAATAAAATGAATATATTTGAATTAAAAGAATTAATAGCCAATCTTAATCAAGAGAAAGAAAATAAAAAAGAACTCATTTCTGATTTATTAAATCCCGGAGATGTAGTTGTACTTGTTATTCCTATAGACTCTGCTGCTCCTAAAGGAAGACTTATTCTTCCACAACAACAAACGATTCGTGCTATATTAGAAGCGGGATGTCAAGCTATTGTATGTCGAGATATAGAGCTTAAACAAACATTACAATTATTAATAAATAAACCAAAGCTAGTGATAACAGATTCACAGGCTTTTAAAAAAGTATCTAGTATTGTACCTGAAGATATTATGCTTACATCTTTTTCGATATTATTTGCAAGATATAAAGGAGATTTATTAGAGACTGTTAAAGGGGCTGTTACATTAGAAAGATTAGAAGATGGTGATACTGTTCTTATAAGTGAAGGATGTACTCATCATCGTCAATGTGATGACATTGGTACAGTAAAATTACCTAGGTGGATAAAGGAGTATACGAATAAAGAAATTAACTTTGAATATACATCAGGTATAGAGTACCCTGAAGATTTATCTAAGTATAAACTTGTAATTCATTGTGGAGGTTGTATGTTGAATGAAAAAGAAATGAAGTATAGAATTGAACATACGGTAAATAGTGAAACAGCTATCACAAACTATGGTATTGCTATTGCATATATAAATGGTATATTAAAAAGAAGCTTAGTACCTTTTGATAGTATTATAAAAGTATTAGAAGAAGCATAAGGCTTCTTTTTATATTGGTCTTTGGAATTAATGACAGTCATGATATAATAAATAAAAAGAGGATATAAGTGAACTCATTCATATTATATGTATAATAAAGTATTGATAAAAACAAGTATATAAATAACAAGATAAGTTGTAGGATTATATACATTTTTGTTAAAAACAATAAAAAACGATAAAACAATTATTGAAGTTTATTGTTTTGGGCGTATAATGTAATTAGAGATAAAGGAGAAAAAAGATGCTAGAAGATTTATACCAAAGTGAAAGAATAAATGTTTTAAAAGAAAAAATGTTAAGTGATTCTAGGTTTGCATCTATTGAGCAGGCACGTATAATTACTCGCGTTTATCAAGAAAATGAGAATCTTTCTATTGCAAAGAAAAGAGCTTTATCATTAAAAGCTGCTTTAGAAGAATTAGAAATAGCAGTAGAGAAAGAAGAACTTATTGTTGGTAATCGTACTAAAGGTGTGAGATATGGTGTTGTTTTCCCTGAAAGTGGATGTTCATGGGTGAATAAAGAATTTGAAACTTTACCTACAAGACCACAAGATCAATTTTTAGTAAGAGAAGAAGATATTAAAGAATTTAGAGAATCTATTTATCCATATTGGCAAGGAAAGTCTATGGAAGATGTAATAAGAAATGAGTATGGTGATGAGATTAATGCTATTGCAAAAGTAGTTAAGATTAATCAGAAAGATCATGCTCAAGGGCATATTTGTCCAAATACGGAATTATGGTTAAAGATAGGTCCTAATGGATTAATGAACAAAGCTAAAGATAAATTAGAAACTTGTAATGATAATCAGAAAGAATTTTATGAATGTACAATCTTGGTTTTAGAAGGTGTATGTACTTTTATGAAGAGATATCATGATTATATAGTAAATATGATACCTGATGTTGAAGATGAGTATAAAGCATCTTTACAAGTAGTTGCAGATAATTGTTTGAATTTATCTATGCGACCTGCTGAAAACTTTCATGAAGCATTACAGTCATTGTGGTTTTTATTTGTAGTATTGCATATGGAATCTAATGCTTCTTCATTTTCTCCAGGAAGAATGGATCAGTATTTATATCCATATTATCAAAAAGATATAGAGTCTCAGTTAATGACTGAACAAGAAGCATTAGAATTGTTAGAGTGTTTATGGTTGAAATTTAATCAGATTGTTTATTTAAGAAATCAACATAGTGCTAAATATTTTGCTGGTTTCCCTATAGGTTTTAATATCGCAATAGGTGGGTTAGATGAAAATGGTAATGATATTTATAATGATCTTTCATTAATGTGTTTAAAAGCACAGTATCATATTGGACTACCACAACCCAATTTATCTGTAAGATTAAATAAAAATAGTTCTCATGAATTAATGCAAGAAGCAATTAAAGTAGTAGCACAAGGAAGTGGTATGCCACAATTCTTTAATGATGAAGCCATCGTCCAAACAATGATTGATGATTTAAATATTGAAAAGAAAGATGCTTTAAACTATGCGATTGTTGGATGTGTAGAACTAACTACTCATGGTAATAATCTTGGTTGGTCAGATGCAGCTATGTTTAACTTGAATAAAGCTCTAGAATTAACATTAAATAATGGTAAGTGTTTATTGACTGGTGAACAAATAGGATTAGATCTAGGGAATATGAAAACATTTGATACATTTGAAAAATTAGAAGAAGCATTTAAAATACAAATTGATCATTTTATTGAAAGAATGATGAAAGCTGAAGTAGTAGTAGAAAAAGCACACCAAAACTGTTTACCATCTGCTTTTTTATCAACAGTTATTGATAGTTGTTTAGAAAAAGGTTTAGATGTAACTAAGGGTGGTGCAAAATATAATCTTTCTGGTATACAAATGATACAGGTAGCTAATCTAGCAGATAGTCTTGCTGCAATTAAAAAGTTAGTTTATGAAGAAAAGAAAATTAGTCAAGAAGAATTATATGAAGCTCTAAAGAATGACTTTGATGGATATGAAATTACTCAGACAATGTTATTAAATAAAGCTCCTAAATATGGGAATGATGTTAAATGGGTAGATGACTTAGGTGCAAAATGGGCAAATTATTTTAGAGAAAGAATGAAGGATTATACGAATTATCGTGGTGGTCCTTATCATACAGGAATGTATACTGTAAGTGCACATGTACCTATGGGAGAAAATGTTGGAGCTTCTGCTGATGGTAGAAATGCTTTAACACCTTTAGCGGATGGAGGAATGTCAGCAGTTTATGGTCGTGATATGTCTGGTCCAACAGCAGTATTAAAATCAGTATCACGTTTAAATAATAGTTTAACGACTAATGGAGGATTGTTAAATATGAAATTCTTACCAGAATTCTTTAAAACAGAAACTGGTATGAATAAGTTTGAAATGTTTTTAAGAGCATTTGTAGATTTAGAAGTTCCTCATATACAATTTAATGTAGTAAGAAAAGAAGATTTAATGGATGCTAAATTACATCCAGAAAAGCATAAATCATTAACTGTGCGTGTTGCAGGATATACAGCGTATTTTGTGGAATTAGCTGGAAAACTACAAGATGAAATTATTGAGAGAACAACTTATGAAGACATCTAAAGCATTAGTATTTGATATAAAACGATTTGCGGTACATGATGGTTATGGTCTAAGAACAACAGTCTTTTTTAAAGGATGTCCTTTAAGATGTAAATGGTGTCAAAATCCGGAAGGATTATCAATTAAGAAAAGACCAATCTATTTTGAAAAAAGTTGTATTCATTGTCGTAGATGTGAGCAATATGCTCATGACAATCAAATAACATATAATAATAGACCATACTTCAATTTAGATTATAGTGATTTTGATAATTTAATCGATGTTTGTCCGGCAGGAGCTATACGCTATGATAGTCAAGAATATAGTGTAGAAGAATTAATAGATAAGATAAAAGAAGATGAAATCTTTTTTAGAAATAATGGTGGTGTGACTTTTTCAGGTGGTGAACCTTTCTATCAAGGAGAATTCTTGATAGAAATATTAAAAAGATGTAAAGAAGAAAGAATACATACAGCTATTGAAACAACTTTATATACTTCATTAGATTTGATTAAACAAGCATTACCATATTTAGATTTGATATATATAGATTTAAAGATATTTGATGAAGAAAAACATAAAAAATATACAAATGTCTCTTCAAAAATAATCAAACAACATATTCAATATATATTAGAAAGTGAATATAAAGATAGAGTTATTATGAGAACACCATTGATTCCATCAATGACTGCTTTTGATGAAAATATAATGTTAATTTCTAGATTTTTAGTTCAGATTTATCCTGATGTAAAGTATGAATTATTGAATTATAATCCTTTAGCTTCATCAAAATATGAATTAGTTGATTTAGAATATGGTGTTGATAAGCATTATAAGATGTTTAATAAGGAACAAATGGCTCATTTTTATGATATAGTTTATGCAAGTGGTTTGAAAAATTTAATTATAGAATAAAGGAGAGAAGGAAATGAAAAAACTTAACTGGGGGATTTTAGGAACAGGTTGGATTGCAACTGAGATGGGTGAAGCTTTAAATAGAGTTAATGGTGAAATCTATGCAGTATGTGATGTGACATTAGAAGCTGCTCAAAAGTATGCAGATA
>JAXJVS010000061.1:0-18625 GCA_036308445.1 Bacilli bacterium
TGAAGCAACAACTGATCTTGGAGAAAATGTTGAAAGACTTTTTGTAATATGATATCCATCATACCATTCTCTCATTTTTTCATAATCCATATCATATTTCATGCATAAATCTTCAACTTCCATTTCTGTAAAGCCCATGAACTGAGCAAGTCATCCTGGATCTACCATCGAAATCTCATCAAACATATTTAAAGCACTATGTGTCCCATATTTTTTGATAGGAAGTATTCCTGTCATATAGGCAAGTTCAACATATGCTTTATCTTTTAGTAGATTCCTTAGAAAATCTAGATAGTGATTTTGTGCTTCATTATTTTGTGAATATTCTCTGAATATACAATCCCATTCATCTATAATGAATATAAACTGTTCATTTGTTTCAGCATAAACATCTTCTCATGACATCGATAAAATATTTTCATCAAATAGTTCTATATCATAATTTTTCTTTATATCACTTATGATTCTTCTTGTTAAAAGGCTAATCATTTTATTAACATCATGTGTATAACTCAAAAAATTTTGCATATTCATATGAATTACATTATGTTTATTTAGATGCTTTTCATAAAGTTCTGTCTGACTTATTTTTAAATCATTAAAAATATCTGAAGAATCACAGCCTTTGGAATAATACGCTACCAGCATATTGGCATCTGTACTCTTGCCAAAGCGTCTTGGTCGTAATACACATCATTTATTGCTCTCTGTACTGATAATCTTGTTTTTATTTTCTATCAGCAAGCTATGGTCTACATATATTTCACTGTTCTTCATATTTTGAAATAGTGTATTCTGTGGATTCAAATAAATTCCCATAATGATTACTTCCTTTCATAGAGTTATTGTCTATTTTTCAGATAATTATTCATCACAATTTGTTAGTAATCATAATTTTGTTCCATTGTTTTTTACATCAAAAAAAGACGTTAGCTTTCTGCTAACGCCTCAGGATAATTGTCGTAATGTTTATTTCACTACAATATTAACAATCTTGTTTTTAACAACAATCACTCTTACAACATTCTTACCTTCTATATGTACTTTTACATTTTCTTGTGCAAATGCTGCTTCTTTGACTTTTTCATCATCTTCATCTTTGTTGATAGTCATCTTAGCACGTAATTTACCATTAACTTGGACAGCTATTTCTACAGTAGATTGAACTAATTTTGATTCATCATATGTTGGCCATGGTTCATATGCCAATGAAGTATCATGTCCTAATAATTGCCACATTTCTTCACATACATGAGGAGCAATACAACTTAACATTTTAACTAAGTTTTCTGCATATGGACGATATAATGTTTTTGCTTTATATGCTTCATTTACAAAAATCATCATTTGAGAAATTGCTGTATTAAATCCTAATGTTTCATAATCATTAGTAACTTTCTTAACTGTTGAATGATATGCGTAATCTAATGCACCATCATTTTCATCAGATAATTTATTTGCTTCAATCACTAAACGATAAACTCTATCTAACCATTTTCTAGCACCATCTACACCAGTCTCACTCCAAGGTTTACTAGCTTCTAATGGTCCCATAAACATTTCATATACACGTAACGTATCAGCACCATATTCTTTTACAATATCATCAGGATTAATAACATTTCCTTTAGATTTACTCATTTTTTCACCATTAGTACCTAAAATCATACCTTGATGATATAATTTTTGGAATGGTTCAGGATGTTTCAACATACCCTTATCATATAAATATCTATTCCACATACGAGAATACAATAAATGTCCAACAGCATGTTCAGGTCCACCAACATATAAATCAACTGGTAACCAGTGATTTAATAATTCCTGATTACATAATTCTTTTTCATTTTTTGGATCAATATATCGCATATAATACCAGCTGCTTCCAGCACTACCAGGCATTGTACTTGTTTCACGTTTACCTTTTTTACCATCAACTTCTACATTTACCCAATCAACTGCTTTATCTAATGGTGATCCAGTTTTTGATGGAGAATAGTCTTCTAATGGTGGTAAGATTAATGGTAAATCTTCATCAGATAATGCAACTGATGAACCATCATCAAAATTAACAATAGGAATTGGTTCTCCCCAATATCTCTGTCTTGCAAAAATCCATTCTCTTAAACGATAATTAATCTTTTGACATCCACAGTTATGTTCTTCTAACCATTTTGTCATTGTCGCAATAGCATCTTCTTTATTCATACCATCTAAGAAATCAGAATTAATATGAGTACCATCTTGTGTCCATGCTTCTTTAGTAACATCTCCACCTTCTAATACAGGAATAATATCAATTCCAAACTTAGTTGCAAATTCCCAGTCTCTATCATCATGTGCAGGTACTGCCATGATAGCTCCTGTACCATATCCAGCTAATACATAATCAGAGATCCAGATAGGAATCTTCTTATTATTTACCGGATTAATTGCATAAGCACCAGTCCATACACCAGTCTTATCTTTATTTAATTCAGTTCTTTCTAATTCAGATTTAGTAGCACATACTTTAATGTAAGCATCTACCTCTGCTCTCTTGTCATCAGTTGTAATCTTTTCTACTAATTGATGTTCTGGTGCTAATACACAGTATGTTGCACCAAATAAAGTATCACAACGAGTTGTAAATACAGTAAATTTATCATCATAACCGTCTACTTTAAAATCAACATGGGCACCAATTGATTTTCCAATCCAATTTCTTTGAATTTCTTTTGTAGATTCTGGCCAATCAATATTTTCTAAACCTGCTAATAACTTTTCAGCATAAGCTGGAATATCAATAACCCATTGTTTCATATTCTTTCTAACAACAGGATATCCTCCACGTTCACTCTTACCATCAATGATTTCATCATTTGCTAAAACTGTACCCAATTCTTCACACCAGTTAACTGGAATATCTACATTTCTTGCTAGACCATCATTGTATAATTGTTTAAAAATCCATTGTGTCCATTTATAATAAGATGGATCACAAGTAGATACTTGTTTATCCCAGTCAAAAGAAAATCCTAACATTTTTAACTGTTTTGTAAATGTTGCAATATTTTCTAATGTAAATCCTTCAGGATGATTTCCTGTTTTAATAGCATATTGTTCTGCTGGTAAACCAAATGAATCAAATCCCATTGGATGTAATACATTATATCCTTGCATTCTTTTCATTCTAGACATGATATCAGTAGCAGTATATCCTTCTGGATGTCCTACATGTAAACCTTGTCCTGATGGATATGGAAACATATCCAAAGCATAATATTTAGGTTTTGAAAAATCCCATACATCTGTTTCAAATGTTTTGTTTTCTTCCCAATATTTTTGCCACTTCGTTTCTATTTGTTTGTGATCAAACGGCATCTTCATTTCCTCCTTAAAATATAAAAAGTCATCCTATATAAGGACGACTATAATTATCGCGTTACCACCTTAATTCATACTTAAAAGTATGCACCTCAAAACTTTAACGCAGTTATACGACAAAAACTACTATCATTTCATCTTTGCTTCTCATAGGCGAGTTCATCATGCATTTACATCTGTTTCCACCAGCCACAGACTCTCTAAAGAAAATAACATAACTACTACTCCTAATCATTGAATTTCAAGTCCATATAATTATATCATAGTCTTTTTAAAATTCAACTATAAATCAAGAATTTATCTTTAATGATTCAACAGTATTGACTTTGATTGCATATAAAAGTGGTATACTAACAGAAAAAATCAATAAAATAAAACCAATAACATACACAAAACCAACCAACTTTACATCAACAACAATTAAAGGAATATCAACTAACATTTCAGTTTCAAAAAAAGTATTCAAGATATTTTTAAAAGAAAGAAAAGAGAAAAAAGAAGAAAAAATTGAAATCAGATAAATAATAAAAGATTGATATAAAACATAACAAATAACATCTAAAGTATTAGCGCCAAAACATTTCATAATTGCAATATCTTTCCTTTTACACATAACTTCTAAGAACATCACTTCACCAATCAAAAATAATGAAGAAATAATAGCCAGCGTAGAAAACATCAACAATACATAATTCGCTTTCTCCATAAAAGAATCAATACTATCTCTAGTACTTTTTCCAACCTCTTTAAACTCATATTCTCGATATGTTTTTTCTAAATACTCTATATCTTTTTGACTATCTTGAACATATATCAAACCATATGTACACTTAACATCATCTACACTATAAATATGTTTAATCAATTCCAAATGACTATTAGAACAATAATAAAGATAATTACTATCCCCTTCTACTATTCCTACAATCTTAACGATTGTGCCTTTGACCTCATTTAAATACTTAAACCAGATCATCACTTCTTTATTAATTAAACTTTCTATATCATTACTATTGAGAAAATGAACAGCAGTCATCTTAGATATAACAACCTCATATTCATTACCCATCTTCCTACCATGCAATAAATCTCCTTCTTTAATAAAACTACTATCATCATAAATAACCGTACTTATTCCTTGACTGTATCTTTCAGCTATATCACTTATGCCTAACAATTCATATTCATCAGGATATAGGTGGACATGCTTTATTCTTTCATCTTCTACAAATATATGAGATATATTTTGATGATTTTTTAATCTAAAACTTATTGATGAAGGAGGAACCATACTTTCTATATATGTATTCAGCTGTTTATGAAAACCTTGAGTCAATGATAATGTTAATAATATTGTTGTAAGAGAAAGGATTAAACCTACTATCATCTGAATCATTCTAGATTTATTTTCTTTCATCGATAATAATGATAAAAGAATTTTAGGTTTCTTTATTCTTAATTTTTGTTTTACCTTCTTAACTTTATTTACTGTATTTAGCTTATGATAATTTAAAATTTTCCCATCTTTCATTTCATAAATTTCATCACTAAATGCTGATACAAGTTTCATATCATGTGATACAAAAATAACTAATCTTCTCTTTGATTCCTCCTTCAATAGCATCATTAATTCTTCACCATGTTTATGATCTAATGAAGCAGTAGGCTCATCACACAATAAAATATCCGGATAAAAAGACATTGCTCTTAAAAAAGCAGCTCTTTGTCTTTGACCTAAAGAAAGAGTATTTACATATTGTTTAAAATGAGTAGATAAACCTAAATCATGCTTATATGATAGATACTTTTGTCTACGATAAAATAATGGTAAATGAATATTATTTTTTACTTTTAACCATTGAATAAGATGAAAAGATTGAAATAAATAACCTACCTGCCTACATTTAACTCTCTTACCATTGTATAATATCTTTCCTTGATATTCCTTATCTATACCACCAATAACATTCAACAATGTTGATTTTCCACATCCTGAAGGCCCTACTATCGCAATCAAACCACATTCTGGTAATGTCAAAGATATATGATCAAGAATTTTTACATATTGATATCGTTTGACAACATTCTTTATTTCTAACATATTATTCCTCCCTGAGCATTAAAACAAGATGACTATGAACTATTTTTCTGGCTGGTACATAAGCAGATATTACACTTAATAAAACATAAGCTATAATAACCAAAGCATATAAATCAAATATACTAAAAAGATAAGTTTTCAGTTTTAATGAGAAAACAAAGTATTGGCTTATCATAATAACATTATTCATGTAGTAATAAGCTATATAACTGCTAATAATCCCCGCTATAGACATCAGCAAGCCAATCCATAAAGCTTCTAAAATAAACAATAAAAAAAGTGAATGATGGGATAAACCCATCATCATCAAAATAGCACTATCCATTTTTCTCTTTATACCAATTGTTGAATAAACAATATAAAACAAAAAGAATGAACAAATAAAACTAATAACAAAGAAAATGAAACAAATAATTATCGCTAGATTTAATAACATTGTATAGCTTTCTTTGCTTTCGATAGCATCACAATAAACAATATATTCCTTAGACAATTGTTCATATAATTTTTCACAGTTTTGACTTTCTACAACAATCATCTGCTGATTAATATAATCAGGAATTAAATTCTGAAATTCTAATGAAAAGTAAACCATTTTTTCCTTTATAAAATTTTCTTCAACTATACCTACTATTGTTAATTCAAAAACTTGCTGCTGGTAAGTATAATTCAATTTATCACCGATATCTTTATGTAATGTTTCATTTACTATAATCTCATAGCTATTAGCTGGCATTCTTCCTCTTTTTAGCTTAATATGTGATGTATTATGAGGTAAAAAAGACATTGGTAAATCTTCAGATAATAATCCATAACTCAATATATAATCATAGGATGTTATAGCCTCCTCTATTAACGGAACATCTTGAAAAATATGACTATCAAAATTTTCAATCGTCATAATATTTCTTGATACATTATTAAAATAATATGTTTCTAAAGCATATTCAACACCATGAATTCCAGTAATCATTAATGTTAATGATGTAATAATGATTATCTGAAATATAACTAAAAAGAACAACATATATTTTTGCGCTTTTATCTGTGAAAAAACATAAAAAAGAAGTGAATATTTTCTATCTTCACTTTCTTTTTTATCTATCTTCTTTTTCTCTTTTATTTTTCCATGCAACTTTCCTTTTTCTAATACAAGAATATCATCACAATATTCCTTCAACAAATCATCATCATGAGAAACAATAAGAACCAATCGATGATGAGACTGCTGCTGTAATAATTTCATAACTTCATGGGCCTGAGAAAGGTGTAATGCCCCTGTTGGTTCATCAGCAAGTAAAATAGAAGCATCTTTCAATATTCCTCTTGCAATACTCACTCTTCTTTTTTGACCACCTGATAATTGATGAGGATAATACGATAATAATGTTTCTATATCTAATGTTTTTGCGATATTGTTTAATTTTGAATTTGAATAATTTATACCCGCAATCTTACACGCAATTGTGATATTGTCTTTGACTGTTAATGATGATACTAAATCATGATTTTGGGATATAAAAGTGATTTCTTTTTTTAAATACTGACTATCAACGACCTGATTATAAAATAACACATCTCCTTGATCTGCTTTTTCCAATGATGCAATAATATTTAATAAGGTAGATTTCCCACAGCCACTCTCTCCTTTAATACCAATAAATCCAGTAGATGGAAAAGTTATAGAAATAGAATCTAATACTCTCATTGATTCCTCACCAATAAAATAAGATTTAGTTATATTTTCTAGTGTTAACATATTAACCTCCTTTATGTTATAATATTCCTGGTGATTTTATGAATAAATTTAAATATACTTTAGATAACAAACGTTATCATACATATAACTATTTTTTAAAAAACAGATATCATCAAAAAATCGCAAAAGTTTCTTTAAATGGACACTTTACTTGTCCTAATAGAGATGGAACCTGCGGTATTGGTGGCTGTATTTTTTGCTCATCTTTAGGTTCAGGCGACTTTGCTGGTAATATCAAAGATGATCTTTTTACTCAGTTTGATAATGTATCTCAAGTCATGAAAAGAAAATGGCCAGAATGCAAGTTTATTGCTTATTTTCAAGCAAATACAAATACTTATGGAACTATAGAAAAACTAAAAAGGACATTTGAACCATTTATCAATTATCCTAATGTTGTAGGAATTGCGATTGCAACAAGACCAGATTGTCTAAACGATGAAATTGTAGATTACTTATATGAATTATCATTAAAAACAGATTTATATATTGAATTAGGTTTACAGACTATTCATGATTCTACTGCCTCATTTATTAATCGTGGTCATGATTATGCTACATTTATTGAAGGTCTCAACAAACTACGAGCTAAAAATCTAGAAGTATGTGTCCATATCATCAATGGTTTACCTTATGAAACAAAAGAGATGATGTTAGAAACTGCCAAGACAGTAGGCCAGCTAGATATCCAGGCATTAAAAATTCATAGTCTATTTATCTTAAAAGATACTAAACTTAATGAGATATACCAAAAAGAAAAGTTCCCTCTATTATCACGAGAAGAATATATAGAACTTGTTGCTGAACAGCTAAGATATATCAATGAAAATATTGTGATTGAAAGATTAACTGGTGATGCCCCTATAAATGATTTAGTAGAACCTCAATGGTCCATTAAAAAAGTGACAATACTCAACGACATTGATACATTAATGAAAGACAAAGATATTTATCAGGGAGATTTAATATAATTAAATCTCCCTATTTGTTTTCTCATCCTTTTTCTTTAATATTAAAATGAAAGGGTTAGATTATTTCTAATCTAACCCTTTCAAAATCTCGTTTATAGCTGGAATTGGAGTTTTTGATAGTATTTCTATGACTAGTAAAAATATACATTCCAAGACGATAATCTTGATAAAATAATATTTTTTATAAAAAGACCCCTTACTTATATATACTACCAAAATACATTATTTTTCTTTTTTAATTTTAAAAAAAGAGAGTTTTTTTAACTCTCTAGTTTGTTTCAATTAATCCATATCCACCATCATTACGTTTATAAACAACACTAATTAAATTTGTTTCAGTATCTTTATAAACGAAGAATGAATGTCCAATTAATTCCATTTGCATGATTGCTTCTTCTAAATCCATAGGTTTAGGACTAATAGTCTTAGTCTTAACAACAACATCTTCTTCCTCTTCTTCTAATGGTTCGATAGAAGCTACATTAAATGCAAGTTTATTATCTTTAGACTTACGACTTAATCTAGTCTTATACTTTCTAACTTGTCCTTCTAACTTATCAATAACCAAATCAATTGCGTTGTAAAGATCATCATCAATGACCTCTGCTCTAAGTAAAACATATTCTGTTGGAATAGTCACTTCAATCTTCTGACCTAAAGGATAAGTTCTAATTAAAACCTTTGCTTCTACATTATCACTCATGATAAAGTATTTATCAAGAGCTGACAATTTCTTATTGACTTTTGTTTCAATTCCTTCTGTCAATGCAATGTTTTTTCCTCGAATATTAACCTTCATAACGATTCCTCCTTTTGTATACTTATATTATACAACACTTTGTAAAAAAAATATACACAAATGATAAAAATATTAGACTTATTACAAATATCCCTTTAAAACTTCTACTTTATCTAATTTTTCCCAAGGTAAATCAACATCATTTCTACCAAAATGCCCATATGCTGAAGTATGAGAATAAATTGGTTTTAATAAATCCAATGATTCTATTATACCTTGAGGAGTTAATTTGAATTCTTGTTTTACAGCCTTTAAAATAACATCCTTACTTACATGTTCAGTATCGAAAGTCTCCACAAAAATACTAGTAGGTTCTTTTATACCAATGGCATAAGATAATTGAATTTCCGCTTTATCACAAAGACCAGCAGCAACCAAGTTTTTCGCTATATATCTTGCCATATAAGCCCCACTTCTATCAACTTTAGAAGGATCCTTTCCAGAAAATGCACCACCACCATGACGAGCACTACCACCATAAGTATCTACAATAATTTTTCTACCAGTAAGTCCTGTATCACCATGAGGTCCACCAATCACAAATCTACCAGTTGGATTTATAAAAACTTTATAGTCTGTATTCATGTTATATTCTTTTACTACTTTATCCATGATATTCTTTTTAATATATGATTTAAATTCTTCTTCATTATAATCACCATCATGCTGAATTGACATTAATATAGTATCTATTTTAGGATTATTAATATCAGTATAATCAACAGTGACTTGAGATTTCATATCTGGTCTTGCCCATTGAAATTCACCACTATGTCTTAATTCACTTGCATATCTCACTAAATGATGAGCCATCGCAATTGGTAAAGGCATATAAGCAGAAGTTTCATTAGAAGCATAACCAAACATAATTCCTTGATCCCCTGCTCCTCCGACTTCTTTATTCGTTCCTAATGCAATATCTGCAGATTGTTTGTCTAAAACAATCTGTATTTTACAATTGTTTCCATCAATACCTAGTTCATCACTTGTATAACCAATATTACATAATACCTTTCTCGCAATTCTTTCATAATCTACTTCTGCATTACTAGTAATTTCTCCACCAATAACTAATAAATCAGTAGTTGCAAAACATTCACATGCAACTCTAGAATATGGGTCTTGTTTTAAACATTCATCTAGTATTGCATCACTAATCTGATCACAGACTTTATCAGGATGTCCTTCTGAAACTGATTCTGACGTAAATAAAATTTTTTCTTTCATTTTCTTTTCCTCCCGTATTTATCAATAAAAAAAGCTCTCCCAGAGGAAAGCTATTATTTGTCTTTCCCCTTATTGTTCAAGTTAAACTTGCTTGGTCAGGCACCTTCTTTTCCAAGGGTTGCCACCACTTCATCGATCCGCATCTCGTGGTTCTTAATAAGAGTTTTAAGATTGATATAATTTTTTTAAATCGTCTTCATTTAACGATGTCATTGCACATATTAATTCATGATCCAATCCTAAATCATAAAGTATACTCGCAATCTTCATCTGTTCTTTTTTTCTATCATTCATATATCTCACCATTTATAGTTTGGTCAGATTTATAGACATTATTCTACAAAGAATGACTAGCACATTATATGATAAATGTATATGTATTGCAAGAATTTTTATATTTTATTTTTCTTTTAATAAATCTCTAATTTCTACTAGTAATTCCTCACTTGTAGGTCCTTTTGGTGGTTCAGGTTGTTTTTCTTCTTCTTCTTTCTTTTTTAATGTTGCTAATTTGTTTATTAATTTAACTGCAATAAAAATAGAAAAAGCAATAATAACAAAATCAATTATATTTTGTAAGAAACTACCATAATTAATCGCAATTGCTTCACTTATAACTTCACCTGCTTCTTTCATTTCAGGTTTTAAAACAAATGACAAACTTGTAAAATCGGCTGCACCTGTCAAAAGCGTTACACATGGCATAATAACATCATTAACCAATGAAGTTACTATCTTACTAAATGCACCCCCAACAACAACCCCAACAGCCATATCAATAACATTTCCTCGCATCGCAAATGCTTTAAATTCATCTAAAAATTTTTTCATTATACTGCCCTTACTTCAAGTACTCCTGGTACTTCTTCTACCAAGATCATCTCTACTCCTTCCTTAAGCGTTTCATCCAACATAGTGCATCCTGCACATGCTCCTAACATATGTACATATACAATACCATCTTCAAATTTCACAAAATCAATGTCTCCACCATCTCTATTTAAATATGGTTTTAATTTATTAATAACCTTCTTAATTTCAACCTCTATATCTTCCATAATTACGCCTCCGTTATTTTGATATTATACCACAAAATTCGAATTATAAAAGTATCAAGATTATTTTCTTGATACTTTATTATCTATTCAGAATTGCTTTATCAATTTATTCCTAATTCATCAGTCTTTAAATTATCTTCTTCTTTATAAAATTCTTCAGTTTCTTTAATTGATTTTATTAATCTTGATTCAAAATTCTCAACATAGATATCTGATGATTTTATCATTACATATACATTATTATCGATATTGGTTGGATCTTCTAAAACAAAATTCAAAGCATAGAAAGAAACATCATTTTCATCCAGATATTCTTTTAATGTTAATATATGATAAGAAATATTTTCTATTGATATATCCTCATCTTCATAATAAAAGATAATAGCACCACCTTGCTTACCTATATCTTTTAAATCATATTCTTTATCAACAATTAATTCCTGTTCATTAATTCCAAAATCAAAACTCCATCCCGTATCATTAATAGAAACTATACTTCCATATTGAATATTATCCTGTTTTAAAGAAAAATCATCAGCCATTAATACTTCATCAACTCTTTTTCTATATTCTTCATCTAAGCGTCTAAAAGTATTCCAATTTCCTTCCTTAGAGCTTTCATAATTGTCTGTAAGCATTTTTCCTAAGCCATCATATATAATTGAAAAATAGATATCTTTACTATTTTCTAAAGATACAACTACATAATAATAACCATCTTTAAAACTATATGTAGAATTTTCTACATGATAGCCTGGATATTTTTCTTCTACATAATCTTTAGAAACATGATTTACAATGAAATAAGATACAGGATTCCCTTCAAAGCCAAAATAAAGCATCAAACAAAATCCAATTAAAAATATACCCACAATAAAAACAATCATCTTCTTCAATTTCATCCTATTTCCTCCTAAACACATAAACAAAACATTTATGAATAATCATTCCTATAGTCAAAAACAAACAATATAATGAACCAAAAAACACAACTAAAGAAAAGATATTTTCCTGCTGCACAAGAGCTGTCAAAAACAAGCCTACAAATATAAATATATATAAAACATAAACATTCTTCTTTAAAAGCCAGTGACCAAAATAACCTATAAAAGGCAAAAGAAGAAAATTATGAGATTGATATTTTGTTCCAGAAAAACTACAAGATAATAAAGCTAAAAAAACAACAAAGATAACAAGTGAGAATCTGAATTTATAGTACCACTTCTTATTTAAAGCTTCTTCATTATATACTGGAATATCCAACATCATTTGACACTCTTTACAATCCTGACAATGTTTTAAGACAAACTCTTTACTTTCTTCACTGGAAATTCCATCATTAACTAATGGAATAAGATCTTGAACAATAGCACATTCTTTACTCACTGTTTTCACCTCTTTCTAACTTTTGTTTTAATTCATTTTTCATTCTAAAGAAAATAACTCTAGTAGATGAAGAAGATAAATTAACTTTACTCGCAATTTCATCATAAGAATATCCTTCTATCCTTAATTTAAATATAAGCTTATGTGTTATAGGTTTAGTTTCTATCAATTGCATAATCTCTTCCTTTTTATATGAATATTCATCAAATATAGGAAATTCCAAAGGAAAATCCACTGATACTTCCTTTTTTCTTTTCTTTAGTTCTTTATATGTCACATGTCTCGCTATCGCAAAAATCCATGTCTTTATATCAGATTCCTCTTTGAAAGATGGTAATGAGAGTATAACCTGAATAAATGTTTCAGAGGTTAAATCTTCACTCAAAGAATCATTCTTACATAAACTGTAAATATAGAAATAAACATCTTTTTTATAAAGATTATATAATTCTTCAATCATATTTACCTCCTTTTCAAACATTAGTACAATTGAACCCACAAAATGTTTCATCTAATTATATAAATTATAACATTTGATAAGAATTGTACAAAATTATCATAAAAGAATTTTGCAGTATTTTAAAAAAATACAATACAAAGCTTTTATTTCGTGTTATAATCACATTGATTGGAGGTGTGTTAATGGAACATCAGGTTCAGATTGGTGATATCATCGATGTTACCATTACCGGTATACAGCCTTATGGTGCTTTTGCGGTATTACCCGACAATTCTACTGGATTAATACATATTTCTGAAATCTCTGATAAATTTGTCAGAAACGTTGAACACTTTGTACACGTGGGGGAAAAGATAACAGTAAAAGTTATTGATATTGACAACGTTCATCATCAAGCTAAACTTTCATTAAAAGCTGTTTATCAATTAAAAAGAAAACATAAACGTGGTTTTAGAAATCAAAGACAATTAATTCAGGAAACACCAAAGGGATTTACTCCATTAAAAGAAATGTTGCCTATATGGATAGAGGCTAAATTAAAGGAGGAAAATAAATAATGATTAAACTTGATTTATCTCAAGCTAAACTAGCTGAAGGTATGGAATCATATAAAGATCGTGTTGTAGAAATTCATGATATGATTCATAACAAAACTGGAGCTGGAAATGATTTCTTAGGATGGGTAGACTTACCTGTTAATTATGACAAGGATGAAGTAGAAGCTATCTTAAAGAAAGCTGAAGAATTAAAAGAAGAAATTGAAGTCTTATTAGTTTGTGGTATTGGTGGTTCTTATTTAGGAGCTAGAGCTGCTATTGAAGCTATCAATGGATTATATCCTACAAATAAAGTAAAGATTATATATATTGGAAATACTTTCTCTTCTAACTACTTAGCACAAGTTAAAGAATATGTTAAAGATAAAGAATTTGGTATCAACGTTATCTCTAAATCTGGTACAACTACTGAAACTTCTATCGCATTTAGAATTTTTAAAGATTTATTAGAAACTACTAAAGGTAAAGAAGTTGCTCAAAGAAGAATTGTTGCTACTACTGATAAAGCTAAAGGTGCTTTAAAAACCTTAGCTACTCAAGAAGGTTATACAACTTTCGTAGTACCTGATGATGTAGGTGGACGTTATTCAGTATTAACTGCTGTAGGTTTATTCCCTATTGCTATGGCTGGTATTGATATTAAAGCTATGATGCAAGGAGCTGCTGATGCAAGAGAAAAATATAACAACCCAGATTTATTAACTAATGAATGTTATCAATATGGTGTTGCTAGACAAATCTTAAACAAACAAGGATATCCTGCAGAAATGTTTGTTACTTATGAACTTCAATTAGCAATGGTAGCTGAATGGTGGAAACAATTATTCGGTGAATCTGAAGGTAAAGAAGGTAAAGGAATTTTACCAACGAGTGCTACTTTCTCAACTGATTTACACTCTTTAGGACAATTCATCCAAGAAGGTACTAAAGTATTATATGAAACAGTATTCCAAGTGAAAAAACCTATCGCTGATTTAGTTATTCCTGAAGATAAAGATAACTTAGATAACTTAAATTACTTAGCAGGAAAAACTGTTGATTTCGTTAATAAGAAAGCTTGTGAAGGAACTGTTGATGCTCATGTTAATACTGGTAATGTTCCTAACATTCAAATCACTATCGATGAATTAACTCCATATTCATTTGGATATATGGTTTATTTCTTTGAAAAAGCTTGTGGTTTATCAGTTTACTTATTAGGTGTTAACCCATTTAACCAACCAGGTGTAGAAGTATACAAGAAAAATATGTTCAAATTACTTGGAAAACCAGGTGCTTAATAAAAAGCTCGAGAAATCTCGAGTTTTTTTATTTTCTTCTTTTCTGTTTCAATATTCAAGATATTCTCCTAATCATCTCATATTTATTTAAAAACATATAACCATTAAGATTTGATAGTCTCCTTCATCATTCATACCTTTGATATAAATCCCAATAAACATTCCGTTTATATATGTACCTTATTTATTTCTCATAACTGTCACCTTTTCATTTTACTCCCCTATCTCTAAACTATATCACTAGCACTCATCTCTATTAAATAAGATTCTATCTCTTTATAGACTCATTGTGATTTGCAAATAGAATGAACTCCTTTAACAATATCTTTTTTGAAACATATGGTAACAAAAGTTTTATATTTTATATTGAATTATTCTATATTTTTAGTTATACATATGGTATAATTAAAAAGGTGATATAGATGAAAGAAATGAGCTATGGAAGAGGTTATGTATATTCCCTGCAATATCACATTGTATGGTGTGTAAAGTATCGTAGAGATATATTAACTGATGAAATAGAAAATGATTTTAAAACAATAATCAATGATATAGCAAGGCAATACAATATCATAATTATTGAAATGAAAACCGATAAAAATTACGTTCACTTACAAATTGAATGTAAACCTCAGCATTATATTCCTGATATAGTTAAGATATTTAAAGGAGTATCTGCCAAGGCACTATTTGAAAAACATCCAGAAATAAGAGAATATTTAGTTGATAAGCATCTATGGAATTCAAGTTATTTTGTTGTTACAGGTAGTGATGATATAGACAATGAAATAGAGGAATACATTAATATACAAAAGCAAGAAAAGCGTAATTAGACTTCCAATGTTTTAGAGAAATGGTTTTGGAATCTTCCTAAATTGACATTGAAAGAGAAACAAAAAAGGAATATAATTAAATGAGCAAAAAAGGATGTGAGTGATAATGAATAAAAATGCTAAAAAAGTATTAATTATAACTACCGCTTTAACGCTATCGTTATCTTTGATTCTTACCATGAAAAATAATAATACTGCTTATTCTGAGTATTCAGACAGTATTACAGGTGACGATACTTTCTATATCATTGATGAAAATGGTGATGCCATAACAATCACCCCTTCTCAAAGTGAACTAGAAAAGTTAAAAGAAGAAGAAAATAACAATTACGAAGTGGTATGCGTCAGCGAATATGACACTGAGGTTATCGGTGAATACGATGATGTTGAAGAGGCTCAGGATATGTATGAGCAAGCTGTAAATATGACGATGATGAGAAGAACGGTTTCTTCACAAGAAATACAAGTTGTCAATAACGATAACGTTGTTGCAACCAATGCTGATGTTAAAGGAATCGTAAGATTCAAACGTACAGTGGCGACAAACAGTTCTGGAAATAGTTATGTTAAGAATATAACCTATAAGGAAGTTATAACAGGTAGAACTGGATATATCAACCCTAGCGCTATTAGTGATGCTGCTTATATTAGAACTGAATCTGACGGTATAGTATGTAAGATGAGTGGCGTTGTGATTAAGGTGGATTTAGATGATGTACAAGCTATAGAAAGCTTTGATGACAGTCTTAAGCTTAGTTATTATTATATTTCTGATGGATATTTAATCCATTATTTTACATACTATGATGGTTCATCAGTTGCAATGGGAAGTACTAGAGTTGGTTATAAGCCTAGTTATTTAAGTAGTGGTGTGAAATATTATAGTTATGACGGTCACTATTTTTATAAATCTTTTGATACTATGATTACTGATTACCAAAATGATACATATACAAATTCTATTAATAGTACTAATCCTTATTATAATTATTACCAATATTTATCTTTAAGGTCTAATGCTATATTTACAGGTACACAGTATAATAATTACATAACAAGCAAAAAAGAAAATTCTGTTATGGCAGATCTTGGCGATGATTTTGTGAATGCCCAAAATACTTATACAATTAATTCTATGTTAATGTTTGGAGTAGCAATCAATGAAAGCGGTTGGGGAACAAGCAATATTGCGATATCAAAAAATAATTTATTTGGTTTGAACGCAGCTGATTCTAATACCGATAATGCCAATACTTATTATAGTTTAACTTCTTGTATTAATGATTGGGCTTATGGCTGGATGTCTTGTCAATATTTAGACGGTACTGATTATAGATATAGAGGACCTCATTTCGGAGATAAACAAAGTGGTATTAATGTAAAATATGCATCAGATCCATATTGGGGAGAAAAAGGATCAAGTAGAAGTTATTATTTCGATACTTCAAAATCTGATTATGGACGTTATACAATCGGTATCGCCTCTTCACCTATTATTAATCTTTACAAAGAAGCAAATACAAACAAGGTTATTTATACATCTGAAGCAGGAGAAGATGGAAATTTATATGATTATCCTTTAATCATATTAGATACTGTAACTACTAATGGAGTAAAGTATTATAAAGTTCAGTCCGATATGGCATTAAAAGATGATAGAAACGGTCGAGATGTGACTGCTACATATAAACCTTCAAGAGATTATGTCTATGCAAAAGCTAGTGATGTAGATATTGTCTTTGAAGGTTCTGGTGAAATATCTGTCCCTAGTATGACTTTTGATGATGTGCTTGAAAATTTATCACTAACAAATTCTAGTAATTACTTAACAGGATTTACTTTAGGAACAAATATTTCTACAATAACATCAAAAATAAAAAAACTAGATTCAAGCATAACGGTTACTTTTAAAAATAGTAGCTCAACTACAATTACCAGTGCAACTATAGCAACAGGTATGACAATGACAATTGGTATAGGAAGTAATAGCAAAACATATACCGTTGTTATTCGTGGAGATGTTAATGGTGACGGAAAAGTAAACGCTAAAGACTTATTAAAAATGGAAAAATATATAATTTCCCCTAAAATTAATACTTTAACAGATTTAGAATTTTACGCTTCAGATATCAACCAAGATAGCAAAGTAAACGCAACAGATTTATTAAAAGTAGAATTATATATAGTAAAAGGAAACACATTAAATTAGAGAGGTTTATTATGAAAAAAATTTTAATAACATTAGCTCTGCTTATAACCCTATTTACTCAAGCAAGTGGTGTTCAAGCAGCAAATGCAGAAGGAACTATTACCGGAAGCACAACAGTAAAAGTTGGAAATACAGTAAGTATAAAAGTCACCATTAAAGGATCCAAATTATATATGATCAAAGGAACAGTAAGTTCTAGTGATTCTTCTATACTTGCAGGTTCCGGAAGCATATATAAAAAAGCAGATTTAACAGAAAACGAAAATGGATTCAGTTCAGTTTCTACTACAGTAACATTTACAGCAAAAAAATCCGGAAATGTAAAGATAAAATTTACTCCCGATAGTGGAAATTGTTTAGATGTCGATTCCAACAATGTCAGTATTTCTATATCATCACTAACAATCACAGTAAAAGAAAAAGAAACTAGTACTAATTCAGGAACCGGAACATCCAACAATAATGCTGGTTCAACATCTAACAACAATGAACCAGTCGAAGATACTCGTTCCAAAGAAAATTCACTTTCTTCATTAAAAGTTTCAGAAGGCACATTATCTCCCGCTTTTAATGCTAGCACAACTAAATATAAGGTAGAGGTAGGAAGCACCGTAAATAA
>JAXJVS010000062.1:0-2230 GCA_036308445.1 Bacilli bacterium
GATACTGAAGTTAATGCAGTACAAGCAATTAAGAAAGCACATCCTCCTGCGAAGATCTTTTTCTGAATATTCATAAATTTCACCTCCTCTCTGGGTAGAAACTTATCAAAATATAGCTAAAAATAGGGTTACCATTGAAAATATGTAGTTTATCGTTTGGAATGTTGGTTAACAAATTCGACATTTCTCGCTAAAATATTACTAAGCCCATTTAGAGAGGAGGAGTTATTATGAAAGTAGCTATTTGCGACGATGAAAGTCGCTGGGTGGAAGAAATTAAAGAAAGAATTGAAGATTTACGTTATGAAGAAACAATGGAGGTGGAAATAGATTGCTTTACGAATCAAGAAGAACTTTTAGAAAAAGCAGCAGCAGAAAAGTATCATCTAATTTATCTGGATATTGAAATGGAAGGTAAGAATGGTATTGAAGTTGCAAGAATATTAAAGGAGTTTAATCCTACATGTATTGTGATTTTTGTGACTGCGTTTGAAAACTATGTTACTGATGCTTTTAAAGTATCTGCATTTCAATACATATCTAAACCAATAGATTATAGATTGTTTAAGGCTGAGCTTCAAAGAGCCATAAACAAGTATAAGAAAACGAACTTAATTAAGATATTCAAAGTTAAAGAAGGTAAAAGAGCGTTTAACTTAAGTGAGATTATAAGTGTTGAATCGTATTACAATACAACACTTATAAGAACAACTAGAGGGACATTTGTAACTAATTATGAAAATCTACGTAAGATTAGAAAAGAAATCTTAGATTATGATTTTGTAAGAGTTCAATCTGGTTTTATAGTTAATATGAATTATATTATTGGTATGAAATATAGAGAAGTAGAATTAGTTACCGGACAAGTACTATCAGTATCAATGACAGGTTTTCAAAGAGTTCTAGAAAAATATCATAGATTCTTAAATACAAGAGAATGATCACTTTAGAGTCATTGATTAGTACTGTTTGTTTGGATACATTAAATGTATTATTGATAGACTATTTAGTCTCTAGTTTTTATGAAACAAAACTGAAGAATAAATCTTTGTTTTTAAATGTTATGGTTATAAGTTATATAATATTACACCTAAGTATATTCTCTAATCGCTATATTCTAAAATTAGAATTATTATTTATGGTTCTAATATGCTTTTCTTATAAAATTTCATTTAAAGATGAATTAAAGGACATACTTTTTCTCTTTTTTTGTTATGTTATTTCAGAATTAACATTTAGTTATTTGTTTAACTTGATATTTAACCGAAGTATAGTTATAAGAGGTTCTTTGGAAAATGATATTTTGACGATATTTCAAATAATTGTTCCAAAATACTTAATGTATATAATTTCTTATTATATTTTATATAAGAGAGATAGGTTGATTAATTTTAATGTTAAAATATTCAAATATATTTCTTTTGGTATATCGATTTTTTATGGTGTTGCAATAGTATTGTTTTATAATGAAATTCTTTTTTACCATATAACAGTCGGTAGAATCTTTATCTTTACATTGGTTCTCTACAATGCAGTACTAGTTATATTTAATTATTATCAGAATATGCATATTAGAACTGTGAATAAGCTAGAGACTTTGAAACAGAATCGTAGTTATCAGGGGAAATATTGGAAGGATTATTATGAGAATTATGCAGCTATACGTAAGACTAAGCATGATATGTTAAATGGTTATATTGGCTTATATGGTTTAGTTAAGGAAGAGAGATATGATGAATTGAAGTTATATTTAGAGTCTTCGATTAAGAATCTTAAAGAGATGGAGAGTGTGCATTATTTTGGTAATCCTTTGATAGATGCTATTGTGTCTAAAAAGATTAGTGATGCTAAGGAGAGAGGTATTGAGGTTGTTTTTCATTGTGGTGTTATTAGTATTGGTGATATAGATGAGGAAGATCTTGGTATTTTATTAGCTAATGCTTTGGATAATGCGATAGAGTCTACTGTTAAGTCTAGTTATGATAAGATAGATGTCTATGTTTCTACTATGAATTGTTTTTTGAAGATTGATGTTATTAATTATGTTGATGATATTACTGGGGTTTCTTTTAAGAATACGAGTAAAGTGTTTGATAAAGAAAACCATGGTATAGGGATTAAAAGTATGAAAGATACTGCTAAAAAGTACAATGGTTCTTTGCAGTATGATAAGAAAGATAATGAGGTGATTCTTTCGGTTATTATGAATATTAATTGATAAAAAAATCTA
>JAXJVS010000063.1:0-2396 GCA_036308445.1 Bacilli bacterium
ATACAATCATTTAAAAAAGTAATAAAATAATCTTGAAAATCCTTATTTTCAGTATTAACATCATATAAACCACTAACAGCCTGCAAAGTACATTCAGCTCTATCAGTATAATCCACAATTTCTTCTAAGCCATTATCATGATATAAATTATCAGTACCTCCAACAGCATCAATTAAATCCTGAGCTATCTCATCAGTTTCTTTAGTTGTATGGTTAGGAGCTACATCAACAATAACCTTAATACCATATTGTTCAGCCTTAGCACACATAGATTTAAATTCATCTCTTGTTCCTAACTGATAATTTCCTATCTTCCAATCAGTAGGTTGATAATGATAATACCATCTACCTTGTCCATATAAATCATTACCACCAGTTCCACCATCATAACAAGCATTAATCGGTGATGTCTGAATAGCTGAATAACCAGCTAAAGCAATATCTTCTAAAGATTCTTCTATTGTTTGAAATGACCATGAAAAACAATGAAGAATAGCTCCATCTTCTATATTATCTCTTAATCCAAATTGATTATCTGTTGGTATTATCAAAGCTTCTTCTTTAGTACATGAAGTAAGCATTGAAAAACACAATACTAGACTTACAATTAAACATATTTTTTTCAAAGTTATTCCCTCCTTATATCATCTGATTTCATTATAACAAAAAAGATGAAAATAAAAATTTCATCTTAAAAATATGATATAAATCTAAAATTATTTAGATACTCTCTATAAACTTGCTCGCAAGTTTATAGACTTGTTTTATCTTTTTATTGGTGATATCCCATGATTGTAATTCTTCTTTAATTAACTCTGGATATTTCTTACTAATATCTTTTAAACAATTACCCGCAGACTTTCTTACATATTCACTATCATCTTCTTTATGACTTGATAATAATTTTATCGCAACTTCTGGATGATCTTTAAAATATGGTCTACTTGTCCAGACTCTTAATCCTTCACTAGCAGCTCTTCTTATATTATAATTTTCATCTTCAAACCATTCTTTAATTAATGGTAAAGCATTCTTATAACCAATCTTCTTACAATAATTATCAAAAGACATAGCTAGAGTTTCTTGAACTTTCCAGCTTGGATGCAAACTCACAGTATCATGTAAGAAATCTAATGCCTCTTTATATTCATCTGCAATATATCCCGCAAGAAAAACTCCTACTTCCTGTATTTGAAAATGACTAGAAGCATAAAGAATAGGATAGATATCTAAACATTCTTTAGCTGTATGTTCTTTATAGTATTTCCTTGCTTCAGTTTTAACAATTTTTAAACTATCTTTTTGAGGTATTATTTCAGATAGATATTGTACATATTCATTCACCATTTATTCTCCATATACAACTTTTGATAATTCTTTTATAATATTTTCAATATCTTGACTTACTTCTTTATCATTATGAAATAAATCTTTATATAACTTCTCAATATTTTCTTTAAAATATTGAGGTAAAATATCACATTCCATAGATAATGGAATTAATCTTTTTTCACCAGGATGAGTCTTCTCATTTAATGCAAAAATAATATCAAAATATGATTCAAAGAAAGCTGCAGTACGATGATTTATACTGATTATATCTTTTCTATTCACTGCTTTTTGAATCTGTGTTTGATATGCTGGTAAAGCTGAATATAAAAGTTTCATATTTCTTTCTATAATATTCTTTTTTAACTGTTTAGGATAAACAACTTGAAAACGCTCTTTAGCAGCCTTTAAATAACCATTTTTATCATAAACAATCTTACATGTAAGAAGATTATGCCACATACATGTTGTATATCCATTATGTGGCTGATATTTTTCAACCACATAAGAAAGATCTTTTATAAAATCATCTAGACGACGATATATAATATCAATATCTATATCATTGTTTAATACACAATTATCTTCATATTCCCAAAAATGATTACCAATCTCCATAACCTTACAATACTTAGATAATATTTCTTCTCTCTTAGTTTCTAAAATTGTATGATTGCAATAAATATAAACATCATAATCAGATTTTTCATCATAATGATTACCTGCTCGACTACCACCTAAAGCTATTGCATCTACTTCCTCTAACATACTTAATTCTTTAAATAATTGTTCTATCATTTTTTATTCCCCCAATTCATTTTAAAAACTATATCAAATTTTTATTCATACAACCCACAATAATTTCCCTATGATATTTTAATATCATCATCATTAAATATCATTATTTTAGAATCTATTATGTATTTAGTTTTGACTTTTTCTAGTAAAACTATCTCTCAAGACACTTGATAATGAATCACATCTTTCATATTATTTTACTACTTTATAAAAACAAAAGCTACCTTCGTGATAGCTTGACAATACTTTCAATATGATCTGTATGTGGA
>JAXJVS010000064.1:0-9720 GCA_036308445.1 Bacilli bacterium
TGTATTTTACCAGAAATTGATTGCTGTCAATTTAAAAATGATGCTAATATTATTGGTGCAATCAATAACTTCTTTGAAGCACACGGACATTAGTCCGTGTTTTTCTTATATATTCATGTTAGAATAAGATGAGGTGTTAAATGTGTTGTGTGGAAGAAGTAATAAGACAGGGATTATGATTTATGATTCTCATGATTCCAAAGGGATTTATGGAACATATAATCATAATGAAATTGTATTAATAGAGGGAAGTGTAGAAGAATTAGAAAAATATTATAAAGAACATAGCAATAAAAAAGTTCTACATAAACTTATGTTAATATCATTGTTGATTGAAGTCTTAATGTCTTTTTATTCAATATTTCATTTTCCTATTATTATTTCTTTTTCTTTAATACTATTTTTTGTTTTGTCATATATTAAATTAAATACTATTATTTATACTTTTATTGGAAAATATGAAAACAAAGAAGATGAAAAACAATTTAAAAGATTTCATGCATGTGAACATAAATTATTAAATGTTGAAGGTGAAGTTACTTTAGAAAAACTACAAAAAGCGTCGATGTTTCATATAGATTGTGGAACAATACATGCATGTAATATTGTTGTATTTTATGCAGTACTTTGCTTTAATCTTGCAAATATATTAAATATAGGATTATTTAAATTTATAATAAATATTGTTGTCTTAATCATTATATTAATCATTAACTTATTTAATCCCTACAATCCATTATTTCTTGTACAAAAACAAGTAGTAAGTGAACCAACTTATCATGAATATGAATTAGCATTAAAGATTGCTGAAAGATTAAAGATAATACATGAAAAAGAATAATAAATATAAAAAGCGCTTTTTTGGAAGATGATAAAATGCAAATCAACAAAGAAGTAAAAGATTATACAGAAAGTATAATCTTTGGAATGTCTATGCGACAATGTGTATTTTCTGCAATAGCATGTGTTGTAGTTGGTATATATTTTCTTACAATAGACAAATTAGGAATAGAAACAACAAGTTGGTTATGTATTCTAGGTGCTGCCCCTTTTGCAGCACTTGGATTTATAACTTATCAGTCAATGAATGCTGAAGAAATAATCATCTCTTGATGCGTTCTTTTTTATTGTCTAATCAAAAACTGATTAGTAAACCTTATAACTTATATTATGAAATATATAAAGATACATTTGAAAAAGAAAAAAAGCCAACAATATGTTATATTATCCAAAGATTGCGATGAATCTATAACTCTTTTGGAGATAAATCAAAACAGAATTATTGATGAAATTGAAAATAATAATAATAATCTACAAATCAAAGATATAGAATACCTACAACTGAACTCTTATAAGAAGTCATTGATAAGATTGTTATTGATAAAGATTGAAATGTAGAGGTATTTTAAACTAGATGTCTCTAAAGACATCAAGTTTAAAAAAAGAGGAGACAATCAAAAATTTCTCCTCCGAATTTTAAATACATGAGTGGTGAAACTATTACACTTGAAAGTGAAATGGGATTAAGACCTTAATTTTTGAAGAATCCTTACATAATTAGGGATTCTTTTTAATTGGTTTTAGAGATATTAATCATAATGCCAATACTTACCAAAGTTATTGTAAGGCTAGTTCCACCATAGCTCATTAAAGGTAAAGTTACACCTGTAACAGGAAATAATCCTACTACAACCCCTAAATTAATTAAAGATTGAATCGCAATCATCGAAATAATTCCTAGCATTAAAAAGCAACCAAAATTATCTTTAATATCTTTACATGTTTTTAATACTGTTTTAAAAAGAGTATAATACAAGAAAATCAGGAAACTAGCTCCCATAAAACCAAATTCTTCAGCAAATATAGCAAAAATAAAATCAGTCTGAGGTTCTGGCAAATAAAAATGTTTTTGAATGCTATTATCAAATCCTACGCCAAGCAATCCGCCTGGACCAACTGCATATAACGATTGAATTGCTTGAAAACCACTCCCTAAAGGATCTTGAAAAGGATCAAGAAACGATAAAATTCTTTCCATTCTATATGGAGCTGATAAAATCATTAATATTATACCTACAATTCCTATTATTCCCAATAAAACAAAATAGAAAAAAGGAAAAGGTGTTGCAATTATCATTACAACAATACTGCACACCATAACAACACCACTACCAAAATCAGGCTGCAACATAATCAATAAAAAACCTAAACCAACTAGAATCAATAATTTTAATGAACATTTTAACTTCTTCATCTGATGATAATTTTTCTCAATATAATTTGCACTATAAATAATCATTCCAATTTTAAAAATTTCACTTGGTTGCAAGGCAAATACCCCTAGATTAAACCAACTTCTACTTCCTCCTCTAACAACTCCTATGCCTGGAATTAGTACTAAAATTAATAATATATAACAAATAATTAATATTTTTTTACTATGTTTAGCATATATATGATAATCTATCTTTGATGTAATATACATTCCTATTAAACCAATAACAGCGAATAAACATTGTCTCTTAATAAAATACAAAGAATCATTAAATTTATATTCCGCCCAAATATGAGAAGCACTATAGACACTTATTAAACCTATAACAACAATAAAAAATGTTAGAGCAGTGATTTTCTTAGCTTTCATCATTTCACCTCATTTATTTTATGTAAAATAACGAGAAAAAAGCACTCATTGAGTGCTTATAGTTGATTAACAATATTTTTAAATACTTTACCACGTTCTTCATAACTTTTAAATTCATCAAAAGAACTTGTTGAAGGTGACAATAAAACAATATCTCCTTCTTCAGCAATTTCATATGCTTTAGATACAGCATCTTTAAGATGATCAACAATCATTGTATTCGGATGATTCATATCTTTCGCAAATCTATTCTTAGCTGCACCAAAACAAATCAGTGTAGAAATTGAAGAATTATAGGATGCCATTTCTGATAAATCCAACCCTTTTTCAAAACCTCCCATTAATAAAATAACAGGTTTTTCAAAAGCTTTTAATGCAATAATAGCAGCATCAGTATTAGTTCCTTTAGAATCATTATAATACTTAACACCATTTAACTCTCTAACAAATTCAATACGATGTTCAACTCCTTTAAAGTTCGCAAGCGTATAATGAATAGATTCAAGAGAAACACCACATAATGCACAAACACTGATTGCAATCATCATATTTTGAACATTATGCTTACCTACAATCTTAATTTCATCTAAATTAATAACTCTTTCACCTTGATAATAAATCGCTTCTCCAACAATTTCACAATCAGCCTTTTGACTTAAAGAAAGCGTCATATTTTTTGTTTTTCTAGGATATCTTACTAAATATTCTTTTAATGTTGGATCATCAATATTTTCAATAAAATAATCTTTTTCATCCTGATTCATGTAAATATTCATCTTTGATGCATAATACTCATCTAAAGAAGCCATATAATCTAAATGATCAGGAGTCAAATTTATAACTGTAGAAATATGTGGTTTAAATTTCTCAATATTTAATAATTGAAAATTAGACATTTCTAAAACAACATCATGATCACCTTCATTTAATAAATTGTTTTCTAAAACAATCTGACAATATGGTGTACCTACATTGCCAGCAAGATGAACATTTCTACCAGCATCTTTTAAAATATCATTAATAAGTGTTACAGTTGTAGTTTTACCGTTGGTACCTGTAACTGCAATATAATTTTGTGGTTTAGCAAATTGATAGCCTAATTCAATTTCTGTATATACAGGAATATTTCTTTCCTGTAATCTTAATATGAATGGTTTGTGATAATTGATTCCTGGATTTTTAACAACAAAATCAAAATCTCTTTCAAATAACTCTTCAGGATGCCCACCACATACAATTTCAAACCCACGTTGAATGTATTCATCATATTTTTCAATTTTTTCTTTTGGACTATATTCATTAATAGTTATATCTGCATGCAAATAATCTAATAATTCTACTGCAGCCTGACCACTTCTAGCAAGCCCTAAAACTAATACTTTTTTACCTTTTAACATCTTACATCACTCCTAAGACAACTCCAATGATTCCACAAATAAAACCTAAGAACCAGAAAGAAATAACAACCTGTTGTTCATTCCAACCTAACATTTCAAAATGATGATGAATAGGTGCCATCTTAAATACACGTTTACCTCTTGTTTTAAAAGAAACAACCTGAATAATAACTGATAATGTTTCCATTAAGAAAACTCCACCAATTAAAATTAATAACAATTCCTGTTTAGTAAAAATGGCAAGAGCAGCAAGAATTCCACCTAATGATAAAGAACCACAATCTCCCATAAAAATACGAGCAGGATGGAAGTTAAAATACATAAATCCAGCTAAAGCTCCCATTAAAGCCATAGCATAAATTGCAACTTCATATTGTTTTAACATAATTGCAAAAATAACAAATGGTGCTATTGCAACAATCATAAGACCTGTTGCTAAACCATCTAAACCATCAGTAAGATTGACTGCATTACTTTCAGCAGCAAACATAAAATAAACTAATACTGGATATAAGATACCTAAATCCACTTGATAATGTACAACTGGTATAATAATTGTTGTACTAAAATCAGGCACAAATTTAACTGCTAGAAGATAAAACGCTATAGCTAAAACTGATTGTAAAGCATATTTATATAATGGTTTTAAACCAACATTAGAGTGTTTAACAACGATTAAATAATCATCTAAAAAACCAATTGCTGCATAGCCAACAAATGCAAATGTAATTAAATTAACAACTGGACTTTGTAAGAATGATATATTTAATATGTATACAGTAATAACAGTACATACAACAAATGCTAATCCACCCATTGTAGGTGTTCCACCCTTTTTCTTATGTGACTCTAAACCTTCTTCTCTTTCTACTTGTCCAAATTTAATCTTATGTAAATATGGTATAAATTTTGGCATAATTATCATCATTAATGCAAATGCCACTATAAAATTAAGTACAATTTTTATAAAATCCATGACTACATCCCCTTTTCTCTCTACTGTTTCAATATATCACAATTCTCACATTTTAACAACCTTTCTCGCATTATGTTTAATTAAGATTGTTTGAATCTTAATTTTATGTTAGAATGGCTTGGAAGAATATAAATTTTACTGAAAAGAGGAACTTAAATGAAAAAAACAATAAAGAAAATAGTGTTGGGTAATTCTATTACAAGAGAACTAGCAAAAAAATATATATATTATAGAAGAAAAAGGATATACAACAATTTTTGTAAACAAAATGCAATTGATTCAAAAATGATCATTTTTGAATCTTTTATTGGTAGATCATATTGTGATAGTGGAAAAGCTATTTACGAAGAAATGATTAAAGATGAAAGATTTAATGATTTTACTTTTGTCTGGGCTTTTAAAAATGTAGAAGAAAAAAAAGATATTCCTGAATTGTCTAGAGCAATTTTAGTTAAACATCGTTCTGCTAAATATTTTGAGTATTATTCTAAGGCTAAATACATTGTATCTAATTCGAGAATAGATATGACTATAAAAAGAAGAGATGGTCAAGTTTATATTCAGACATGGCATGGGACTCCGTTAAAAAGACTAGGATATGATATCGAAGTCAAGGGGGCTAATGCATTATATTCTAATAAAGAATTATGCAAATTATATGACATTGATTCTGTAAGATATTCTTATTTGTTGTCACCAAGTGCATTTTGCACCGAAAAGTTTGCTAGTGCATTTAATTTAAAAGAAAATGCACCAAAGTGTGAAATTATTGAAGAAGGTTATCCTAGAAATGATTTTTTAACGCGTTATACAAAAGAAGACATTAAAAAAATTAAAGAAAAATTGGGAATTGATCATAATAAAAAAGTAATCCTATATGCACCAACTTGGCGTGATAATCAATATAAAGGAGATGGCTATTCTTATAAGCTTGCTGTTGATTTTGATAAATTAAGATCTCAATTAGGTGAGGAATATATTATTTTATTTAGAGCACATTACTTTGTAGCAAATTCATTTGACTTTAAAAAGTATGATGGGTTTATTTATGATGTTTCTCATTACGAAGATATCAATCATTTATATGTAGTATCAGATATGTTAATTACTGACTATTCTTCTGTATTCTTTGATTATTCTATATTAAAAAGACCTATTATTTTCTATATGTATGACTTAGATGCATATCAGGGAGAAATTAGAGGTTTCTATATTTCACTAGATGATCTTCCTGGAAATATTGTTAAAACAGAAGAAGAATTAATTAATGAAATAAATAAAGAATTCATCTATGATGAAAAATATAAAAAGTTTAATGAACGATTTACTTATTTAGATGATGGATATGCTGCTAAAAGAGTAATAGATAGATGTATTAAGGGGGAATTATAATTTATGAAAGCAATGATAAGAAAAATCATTATAAAATGTGTAAATATTGTATACAGATTATGTTATAAGCTTATTCCCGTTAATGAAAAAATGGCTATTTTTATTTCATTTCATGGAAAGGGATATTCAGACAATCCTAAAGCTATTTATGGAGAAATGAAAAAAGATGATAGATTTAAAGATTTTCAGTTTATCTGGTTTATTAAGAAAGCACATATGAAAGATGTTCATATTGAGGGTGCAAAAATTGTTGCATATAGAAGTATTAAATATTTTTATTATATGTCAAAAGCGAAATTTTGGGTTATTAATGTTAAGATGACTGATGAAATTAAAAAGAAACCTAATCAGATATACTTACAAACATGGCATGGTACACCTTTAAAAAGATTAGCAAAGGATATTCAGACTTCTAAAGATGCAACTTTCTATAGAACTAAAATGAGTTATGAAGACATGGTAAAAAGCTATGATGTAGATGTGAAAAAATATAATTATATGATTTCACCTAACAAGTTCTGCAGTGAAGTCTTTCCTTCAGCCTTTGGTATCAATAAAGAGAGATTGATTGAAACTGGTTATCCTAGAAATGACTTTATCACAAATGCAACAAGTGAAGATATAGCAGATATTAAGAAAAAATATGAAATTCCTGAAAATAAAAAAGTGATTCTTTATGCACCAACATGGAGAGATAATTCGTATGTTGCTGCTGGTTATACTTTTGAATTAAAGGCAGATTTTCGTAAGTGGAAAGAAATTTTAGGAGATAATTATATTGTTTTATTTAAACCACATTATAATATTATTAATAAATATGAAGGAGAAACATTAGGTGGTTTTTTAGTTTCGGTGCCTGCTGAAGCTGAAATTAATGAATTATATGTTATTAGTGATATACTCATCACTGATTATTCAAGCGTATTCTTTGATTATGCTGTTTTAAATAGACCTATTTATTTCTATATGTATGATTTAGATTCATATAAAGATGAATTAAGAGGATTTTATTTAGATATCTATACTGAATTACCAGGTAAAATCTATGAAGATGAAACAACTATATTAAATGATATTAAAAATCATATTTATGATAATGATCGTTTAATAGAATTCAATCAAAGATTCAATCATGCTCAAACTGGTGATTGTGCTAAAAAAGTAATTGATATTGTATTTAAAGGAGTTTAAGTATGGGAATTCAGAAATTGATACTTAACTTTGTTTTAAAAATAGAAATGTTCTTCATTTCTTTTTTTAAAATCAAAGAAAATAGAATTACTTTTATTTCATTAGAAAATAATGTTCTAACTTCTGATATGAAACTCATATATGACCATATCAAGGATCAATATGACATTAAACTTTGCCTTATTCATTATAAGAAAAGCTTGATATCTCAAATGTTTTATTTTTTCAATTGTCTAAAACAATTATATTTAGTAAATACATCAAAAATTGTTATATTGCACGATAATAATTATGTTGTATCTCATTTCAAAAGAAAAGATGTTCATGTAATACAGTTATGGCATGCCTGTGGAGCAATAAAAAAGTTTGGTAATGTGATTAAAAGAGAGTATCCTATATCAAATTACAATAAAGTGTTATCCACATCTAACTATTGGAAAATCCCTTATAGTCAGGCTTTTTCAGTTAATAAGCAAGATGTATTGCCAATTGGCTTGCCACGATGTGATGAGTTATTCAATAAACAATGGTGTGAAGAAAAAAAAGAAAAATTACTTAATAAATATCCAAAATTAAAAGATAAGAAAATCATTCTATATGCCCCAACATTTAGAGGAAATATTTATAAAGGATTCAGACAAATAGAGTTCAATGCAAAAAAAATATTAAAAGGCCTAAATGATGATTATGTCATTATTTACAAATTTCATCCTCTTGTAGGAAATTATCAATTAGAGAACAATGAAAGAATTATTAATATGAATCATGAAGATACTCATGAATTATTTACAATTAGTGATATCCTTATCTCTGACTATTCTTCTATTATCTTTGATTATCTCATTTTAAACAAACCAATTTTACTTTATATTCCTGATTATAATGAATATAAAAAAGATTTAGGAGTATTTGTAGAATTAAATGATATTGGATTACCTATCTGCAATGACGAAGAAGATATTATCTCTCAAATAAACACAAAGCAAGATATGAACAAAATCAAAGAATTAAAAAATATATTCTTTAAATATCAAGATGGTCATAGTACAAAACGTGTTGTTGAATATATTCAAAACTATATGAAAAATAGCATTCACTAATGTGAATGCTATTTTATTTCAGTTTTCCATAATCCATGTAATGTACAATATTCATAAACAGCTATAGGCTTTTCTTCGTCAGTCAACTTAAAACATACAACTGGTTTATCTGTATATGTAAGATGCTTTAGTTGACCACCCTTATCAGTTTCTAAAAATATTAATGTAATATAATGTTCTGGTGTCATAGGATGCATAATATCACCTATTTTGACTTTTACATGACATTTTTCTGTTTCCACCTTAGGAAGATGTTTTTCATGTAAATTCTCATCATGCTGTTCCTTTAAAATAGATACTCTAGGTTCTGTAATCTCTTTACAGGATAGAAAAAGTTCTTTTGTTTTTTCGTCTATATAAAATATCAAAAAAATCACCTCATTTATAGTATGAGATGATTTTATGATATTAAACTACTTTCTTACTTGACCATTTCCTTTTATTCTATATTGAAAAGAAGTCATTTCAGTTAATCCTAATGGACCTCTTGCATGTAATTTTTGTGTGCTAATCCCTAATTCAGCTCCAAAACCAAACTCTCCACCGTCACTAAAGCGAGTAGAAGCATTATGATATACACATGATGAATCTAAAGCTGTTAAAAAGTATTGAGCAGTATCCGTGTTTTCAGTAATAATAGCTTCAGAATGTTTAGTTGAGTAATTATAAATATGTTCAATAACTTCATTAATATCATCAACAACTTTAATTGCAACAATATAATCATCATATTCAGTTGCGTAATCTTCTAAAGTTACAGGTTTACAATCTATAATTTCTATTACTCTTTCATCACCACGAATTTCCACTTTATCAAAAACTTTGTCTAATTCTTTGAGATAATCTTCAGCAATATCTTTATGAACTAATATTGTCTCAATAGCATTACATACTGATGGTCTTTGAATCTTAGCATTAACGCTAATATCAATAGCTTTCTTCATATCTGCATCTTTATCAATATATAGATGACAATTTCCTGCCCCTGTTTCAATAACTGATACTGTTGCATTATTAACA
>JAXJVS010000065.1:0-1853 GCA_036308445.1 Bacilli bacterium
ACAAATGATATCTTATCTTTATAATTAACTTTACCTTGCATTATACAAATATTCCCTTTCTGCAATGATAAAGCAACACGTTTATATACTGATGCAAAGACAATACCGTCAATACTTCCAGTCTCATCTATTGCATCTATAAAACACATTTCATTTCCTTTTCGATCCGTAATATTTTTGACTCTTTGTACTTGAGCAATAACATTAACTTGTCTATTGATATATTGATTAAGAATTCCTAAATTCACATAAGGAACACTAACTTTATTCTTTACCAATTCAATCGGATGCATTGATAAGTATAATCCTAAAACATCCTTTTCTTTATCAAGTTTTACCATCACATCATCATTAGCAATTGTTAATATAGGTTTTTCATCAATAACTAATGAAGGTTTTAACCTTGCATATTCCAAGATAGCTTTTAAATTTCTAGTTAAAGTCGCCCTTGAAATCTCAAACTCATCAAAAGCTCCGGCATCAATCAAAGATTCAATCATTTTACTAGATAATTTAGAATCAGCCATTCTTATAAAGAAATCATAAACATCCCTAAACAAACCTTTTTCTCTTTCTTTTATGATTTCTTTATAGCCAGCATATCCTACATTCTTGATTGCCAATAATGAATATCTAATATGACCATCTTCTACTAAAAAACGTGAAGAAGAATAATTAACTGAAGGCCCTAAAATCTGAACACCATATTTTTTAGCTTCCTGTATACAATGTATTTTGCTTTGATCACTAGATTGTTCATTAGATAAAATAGAAGCAAAGAAATAAAGAGGATAATTTGTTTTTAAATACGCTAAATGATATGCAACATAAGCATATGCAACACTGTGAGATTTATTAAATCCATAATTTGCAAATTTTTCAATCAAAGCAAATAATTCAACAGCTTTATTTTTATTATAACCACGAGACACACAACCATTTATAAAATCATTTTTCATTGAGATCATAAGATTCCCCTGTTTTTTAGAAATAGCTTTTCTAAACAAGTCTGCTTTTCCTAAACTAAAACCCGCAATTTTTTGAGCAATCTGCATAATTTGTTCCTGATATACCATAATACCATATGTCGATTCTAAAATAGGTTTTAACTCATCTAATAAATATGTAATTTTCTCTTTTTCTTCTCTTCTTCTTAAGTACGCAGGAATATTTTCCATTGGCCCAGGTCTAAACAATGCTATTGCTGCAACAATATCATTAAAACAATATGGTTTAAGTTTAAGTAAAAGATTTCTCATTCCTGAAGATTCCAATTGAAATACACCATAAGTATCCCCTCTAGCTATTAATTCATATGTTTTTTTATCATTTAAAGGAATATGGTTTATTGATAGATCAACATTTGAGAATTTTTTAATATCTTTACAGATATAATCAATCATTGTTAAATTTTTTAAACCCAAAAAATCCATTTTTAACAAACCTATACTCTCAATAAAATCTTTTGAATATTGAGTCATGAGAGTAGATGTAGCTCCATAAACTAATGGTACCACATCATACAAAGGCTTATCCGATAAAACAACACCGGCTGCATGAGTTGATATATTTCTAGGCAAATGTTCAATGATACTCATTGATCCCACTACCTTCCTTAATGCTTGATCACTATTAATCATATTTTGAAATTGAGCAGAAGTATTATAAACCTCAGTAATTGTTTTCTTGTTTTTATAACCAGTGGGTACCATTTTTGCTAAAATTTCTAAACGTGGTAATGGCACACCCATAACTTTGCCAATATCTTTTATAGCTACTCTAGGACCATATGTAGAAAAAGTGACAATTTGAGCAACATGTTCTTTACCATATTTTTCTATAACATATTGTAC
>JAXJVS010000066.1:0-6601 GCA_036308445.1 Bacilli bacterium
GACTTGAACCCTCAACCTACTGATTACAAGTCAGTTGCTCTACCAGTTGAGCTAAGCCGGCAAATGGTGGAGGTTAACGGGCTCGAACCGCTGACCCTCTGCTTGTAAGGCAGATGCTCTCCCAACTGAGCTAAACCTCCAATAAATAATTGGCTGGGATACCTGGATTCGAACCAGGGAGATGACAGAGTCAAAGTCTGTTGCCTTACCGCTTGGCTATATCCCAACGAATGCTCATTTAATATATCATGTAATTTTAATTACGTCAATAACTTTTTAGGTTTTTTTTCTTTTTTTTGACTAAAATACTATTAAGGATACTAAAAATGAAGGAGAAATAGTAATGAATAAAGATACATTAAGTAAAATAAGTTATGGTTTATATGTTATTAGTAGTTTCTGCAATGAGAAGGATACTGCTTGTATTGTAAATTCTTTTTTTCAATTAACTGATGATCCATTACAAGTTTGTGTAGTATTAAATAAGAAGAATTATACTACTGAACTAATAAAAGATAGTCAGATATTTAATTGTGGGGTTTTAATACAAAGTACATCTATGGATATTATTAAGCATTTTGGTTATCAATCAGGAAGAAATGTTGATAAGTTTAAAGATATTCCTTATTTTGAAGATATTCAGCATATTAAACAGATTAAAGAAAATATCGCTGCTACATTTTCTTGTAAAGTTACGAAAGAATTAGATGTTGGTACTCATATTATGTTTATAGCTAATGTTATAGATTGTAGTATTTTATGTGATGATTCAGTACTAACATATAATGATTATCATATGAGAAAAAGTAAAAAAGGATATAGATGTACTATTTGTGGGTTTATATATGATGGTGAGTTATTACCTGTTGATTATATTTGTCCTATATGTAAAGTAGATGCTAGTTATTTTGAAAAGATAGAATAAAACCTCAGGATTCCTGAGGTTATCTAATAATTTTTGGTTTTAATTGTTGTAATACTTCTTCAATTCCTTCTCTTTGAGCTAAGTCAGCTGAGAATGCAGTTGCTCCTCCACAAGCACTACCCAAGCGAATAGCTTCTTTATAATCATTAGTTTTCATATATCCAGCTAAGAAACCAGCTACCATTGAATCACCGCTACCTACAGAATTGATTAGCTTTCCTTTTGCAGCTTCACAAGTATAAACATGATGATTTTCTGATACTAATAATGCACCATTTTTGCCAAGAGATACCAAGACATTAATTGCACCCATTTCTTGAAGTTTCGTTGCATATTTGATTAATTCCTCTTGAGAGTTGATTGAAGTATTAAATATTTCTTCTAATTCTCGATGATTAGGCTTTATTAAGAAAGGTTTATAAGGTAATACTTTTAATAATAATTGGTTTGTAGCATCAACTATGATTCTAATATCTTTATGAGATAACCTGTGCATAATTGATTGATAAATATCATTAGGTAATGATGGTGGAATACTTCCTGCTAGAATTAATACGTCATGATCTTGAATATTATCTATCTTATCAAATAATATATCTAATTTATCTTGAGGAATATCAGGACCAGAAGCATTGATCTCAGTTTCATATTGACCTTTCATCTTCACATTAATTCTTGATATACCTTTATCTAATGTAATCAAATCAGTTTTTATATTTCTGTCTAATAGTTGTTTTTCAATTTCTTTGCCAGTAAATCCAGCAATAAATCCTAAAGCTGTATTGTCAATATCTAATCTTTGTAAAATAGTAGAAACATTGAAACCTTTTCCACCAGGATACATATCTTCAAAAGAAGAACGATTTGTCTCACCAAGATCAAAATTTTCTACAATCATAGTATAATCTAATGAGGGATTGAAAGTTATTGTATATATCATATGTTTTACTCCTATATATGTACTCTTTTTAAAATAACCACAAAAGTTGTTCTATCCTTGTGACTTACTGCAAAAATATTACCTTTGTGGATATCAATAATATTTTTAGCGATAGCTAAACCTAACCCAGTACCACCAGTAGAAGAAGAACGAGAACTATCACTACGATAAAACTTATTAAAAATATAAGGAATATCTTCTTTAGCAATAGGATTACCATAGTTTCTTACCTTGATAGTAATAGTTTCATCATCGTTTAATACATCTATCATTATTTTACCACCGTCATCACCATACTTTAAAGCATTAGAAATTAAATTATCAAAAACTCTAGCCAATAATTGGCCATCTCCATAAGTAAATAAGCTTTGATCAGAGATACTGACTACGGGTGTTAAATGATGTTCTTGAAAACTTGGATAAAATTCATCAGTAATTTGTAAAATTAATTCAGCAATATTTAAAGTTGTCATATGAACCTTAATATCAGGACTATCTAATTTTGTGAATTCAAATAAATCATCCATCATATGTTGTAATCTTAAAGATTTTTCATGCGCTACAGAAGAATATTTATGAATATCATTTCTAGATAATTGTTGATTATTTTTGATAAGATCTAAATATCCGATAACAGTTGTTAGTGGAGTTCTTAAATCATGAGCAACATTCGCAATTAAATCTTTCTTTTGTTGTTGAGCATTTCTTTCAGCATCATAAGCTAATCTTTCATTTTCCTTTAGTATATCACTTTCTGCTTCTTTTTCCTTTAATGTTTTTGCTAGTGCACTAATATTAGCAGCTAACATACCAAATTCATCGTCATATTTGATTTCTACTTCTACATCATATTGACCTTCGGTAACCTTTTGTATAGTTGAGCTTAAATCAGTAATATACTTTAAAGTAATATTCATTAAATCAAAGAAAATAAATAAGAATACAACTAATGAAATCATAAAAGATAAAATATATAAAAATTCTAGAGGTAAAGATAAAAAATTAATCATATTCATCAATATTAATAAAGCACTATAAACCAAAAATGTAATAACATAACTCAATATAATATTTATGAGTAATCTCCAACGGAAACTACTCATAAATAAACGTCTTATTCTTTCCATCATAATTCAAATTTGTATCCAATTCCCCATACTGTTTTTACATGTCGAGGATTTCTAGGTTGTCTTTCAACCTTTTCTCTTAACTTTCTAATATGAACCATAATGGTGTTATTTGCATTTGTTGGTTTTTCATGCCATATTATTTCGAAAATATCTTCAATAGAATAAACTGTTCCAGGATGACTAGCTAATAATACAAGTATCTCATATTCAATCCTTGTAAGAGCTACAGCATGATTATCTAAAGTCACAGCTTTCTTTTCTGTATCAATGACTAAATCTCCTGCTTCAATAATATTCTTAGCTTCATTTATTGGTTTATTAAATACTTGATATCTTCTAAGCTGTGATTTTACTCTAGCAACTAATTCCATCGCATTAAATGGTTTAGACATATAATCGTCCGCTCCTTTTAATAATCCTTCTATTTTATCGTTATCACTACTCTTTGCAGAAACAATAATTACTGGGATATTAAAACGTTCTCTAATATATTCTAATGCTTGTAAGCCATCAATTTCAGGTAACATCATATCTAATATAACAAGATCAATTTTATATCTTTCAATATCTTGTATTAAAGTAAAAGCGTTATATCTTTTTACTACTTCATAGCCTTCCTGATTCAAATAAATTTCAATTAAATCAGTAATTTCTTTTTCATCATCAATAACTAATATGTGAGGTACTTTCATGTACAATTCCTCCTTTTTTACTTATTATAACTATTTTTAATAAATATCAAAGAAATATTTATGATTTCTGTTCAATAATAAAAAATAATTGCAATAATAAATAATCTTTGATAGAATAAATAAGGGCACTAAGCTTTCCGCTTGAGTGCTTTTTTCTTTTTTTGGGTAAGATAAGATAAAGGAGAATGAAAATATGGCAAAATTTATTTTTGTAACTGGAGGAGTTGTATCTGGTTTAGGTAAAGGTTTAACAGCTGCCTCTTTAGGAAGAATATTAAAACAAAGAGGATTAAAAGTGTTTATGCAGAAGCTAGATCCATATATTAATGTAGATCCAGGAACAATGTCTCCATTTCAACATGGTGAAGTTTTTGTAACAAGTGATGGAGGAGAAACAGATTTAGATTTGGGACATTATGAAAGATTTATTGATGAGGAATTAAATAAAAATTCTTCTGTAACTACTGGTAGAGTTTATAGTAATGTTATTTCTAAAGAAAGAAGAGGAGATTACTTAGGAGCTACTGTACAAGTTGTACCTCACATCACTAATGAAATTAAAGCTAAGATTTATGCTGCTGCAAAAAGTAGTAATGCTGATATAGTGATTACTGAAATTGGTGGAACAGTAGGGGATATTGAAAGTTTACCTTTTATTGAAGCGATTAGACAGGTTCGTCTTGATTTGGGATATGAAGATACATTATATATACATACAACATTATTACCTTATATTGGGGCTAGTCATGAAGTTAAAACAAAACCTACACAACATAGTGTTAAAGAATTAAGAGGATATGGAATTCAACCAGATATTATTGTCTGTAGAAGTGAAAAACATATAGAACAAGAATTAAAAGAAAAAATATCTTTATTCTGTAATGTACCTACTAAAGCGGTTATCTCTAATTATGATGTAGAAGTTTTATATGAATTACCAATGATGTTATTAGATCAGCATATGGATGATTTAGTATTAGAACATTTAAGAATAGATGCACCTAGTGCAGATATGAATGAATGGAAAGAATTAATTGATAGAGTTAAAGGATTAGATAAAGAAGTTAAAATTAAAATGGTAGGTAAATATACGCAATTACCTGATGCTTATTTATCGGTTAATGAAGCTTTAAGACATGCTGGATATTATGAATATAGTAAAGTTAATATTGAATGGATTAATTCAGAAGAAGTAACAAAAGATAATGTAAAAGAATTACTAGAAGATGGTGATGGTATCTTAGTACCAGGTGGATTTGGACAAAGAGGTATTGAAGGTATGATAACAGCTATTGAATATGCAAGAGAAAATAAAGTACCATTCTTAGGTATTTGTTTAGGTATGCAACTAGCAACAATAGAATATGCTAGACATGTGTGTGGATTAGAAGATGTGAATTCTTTAGAATTTGATGATATGTGTAAAACACCTATCATTCATTTAATGAGTGACCAGTCTTTAGAAGATATGGGAGGAACTCAAAGATTAGGAAATTATGATTGTAAGCTTACTAAAGGTACAAAAGCTTATAACTTATATGGTAAAGAAATGATTAAAGAAAGACATAGACATCGTTATGAATTCAACAATACTTATAGAAAAGTATTAGAAGAACATGGTTTAATTGTTTCAGGTATTAATCCTGAAAGAAATTTAGTAGAAATTATTGAATTAGCAGATCATCCATACTTTGTGGCAGCTCAATTTCATCCAGAATTTACATCTAGACCTAATAGATCTCAACCATTATTCCAAGGTTTAATAACTGCAGCATACAATAGAAAATATGAGAAATAGCAATAAAGGTGATTAACTTATTTAATCACCTTTTATAATATAACTTGAATATTCTATTTTACCATCTATGACATCATTATAATATTTCTGTTTTTTATCAATATAATTTAAACATTCTTCTATTTCTTCTTTTCTAAGTAGTAATTCTTCTCTTGTATTCTCTAACATATTTTGTCTTTGAGAAATAGAAGATTGTCCCTGTAAACAATATTCCATATATAATTTCATATCTTTAATACTCATTCCACACTTTCTTAAACATAAAAGACCTCTTAACCAGTTAAGATTATCTTCATCAAAGATTCTATGATTATTCTTATCTCTTTTAAGATTAGGAACTAATCCTTCATTACAGTAGAACTTTAAAGTTTCATAAGTTATATTCAGTTCTTTACATATATCCTTCATCGTATACATTTTTTTCACCAAACCTCTTGACCGATAGTTACTACCGGATGATATGCTTATATAGTAATAGAAGAAAGTAATAATGTCAAGGAGGAATAAGCATGTTATTTTATTATACAGCCACGGGTAATTGTTTATATGTAGCTAGAGCATTAGATGAAAATTTAATCAGTATACCTCAAGCCTTAAAAAAACAAATACTAATGTTTGAAGATGAAGTAATTGGTATTGTGACTCCTGTATATGCAGGAGAGGCACCTAAGACTGTTAAAAAGTTTATTCAAAAAGCCACATTAAAAGCTAATTATGTTTATATTATCTCTACTTATGGTAAAGGGGAAAGTATAGCGAGTCAGTGGGTTGTAGAGTATGCTAAGGAAAATGGGTTAGAAGTTCATTATGCAAATACTCTTTTAATGGTAGATAATTATTTGCCATCATTTGACATGAATGAAGAAAAAGCATTAGATAAGAAAGTGAATGAACAGATAGCTAATATTAAGAAAGATATTGAATTAAAAAAATGTTATATTAAGGAACCTACACAAGCAGGAATAGATTTGTATAATGGTGCCCATCTTAGATTTAGTGAAAATCCACATTTTATTAATGGAGAATCATTATATGTTAATGAAATGTGCAAGGGTTGTGGAATATGTACTCAGGTATGTCCTGTAGGTAATATGGAAGTTATTGATGGGAAGGCAA
>JAXJVS010000067.1:0-20766 GCA_036308445.1 Bacilli bacterium
AAAAAAGCAGTAAAGCTTCATTAAATGATATTGATACTGTAAATGATTTAATAGATACCTTAAAAGCCAATCAAGAAAGATGTGTAGGTATGGCCGCTAATATGATTGGCGTTTTAAAAAATATTATTGTATTTTACGATAAGAATGATATTGTTGTTATGATTAACCCACAAATTATTAAAACTTCAAAAGAAACATATTCTACCAAAGAAGGATGTTTATCGCACAATCGAGAAAAAGATGTAAAACGTTATACAAGCATAAAAGTACAATATCAGGATTTAAATGGAAAAACGAAAATTAAAACATATAAGGACTTTACTGCTCAAATTATTCAGCATGAAATTGATCATTGTAACGGTGTATTAATCTAAAAAACTCGAGATTTTATCTCGAGTTTTATTCTACAGATTTCAATGATTCTACCATATTAACTTTATTTAATACATGTCTCATCGTTATATTAATAAACTTAGTAAATCCAATTGTTATAACGATTGCATATAAATAACTCATTGGATTTGTTTCTCTTATAAACATTGTCATATCCATTTCAACAGTTCTAATAATAAACTGATGTAAAACTGTCCCCAGGAAAACACCTACAAATGAACCAATAACTGATAATAGAGTATTTTCTCTAAAGATATAATCATAAACTTCATTTCTTCTAAATCCTAACACTTTAATTGTTGCAACTTCTGTTTTTCTCTCTTGAATATTAATATTAGTAAGATTATATAATACAATAAAATCCAATGCCCCTGCACATACAATTAAAATAACAACAATAATATTCAAACTTTGAATCTGTACATTAAAATCAGAACCTGCATCAGAAGTAAATGAAATATTTCCATAATCTTTTTCTAATAAGTAATCTTCTAAAGTCATCTTATAAGAAGCTGTATCCTTCTTCATAATTATAAATACACTATTAACTTCTAAGTCATCTGCTGTAATGCTTTCATAATAAGTCTGAGACATATAAACATAATTCATAACATAGTTTTCCATGATACCTTGAACCTTAACATTATACTTAGTTCCATTTAATTCAATATCAAATGTATCATCTACTTCTACATTCAAGATTTCTGCAGCTTTTTGAGTAATAATAACACCTTCATCATTTAATGTTAATTTCTTATTTGTTTTACAATCATTAAATGTTATAAAATTCGCTATATTATCCATTGACTGATATACAACTGTATATCCCATAACTGTCTCTTTATTCTTTAATAAATTCACACTTTGATTATATACATATTCTAAATTACTTATCTCTTCGCGTTTTAATAAATCTTTTTGATTATCTCTCGCCTGTGATAAAGAAATACCATCTTCCAAACGAACAGAAGCATCATATTTAAAGATTTCCTGATATTGTTTATTAACAACCGGTGAAACAGAATCTTTAACTCCAAAACCAGTAATAATCAAAGCAGTACATCCTGCAATACCAATAACCGACATAAAGAAACGTTTTTTATATCTAAAGATATTTCTCATTGTGACTTTTTGATTAAAAGATAACTTTTTCCAAATAAATGTTATTCTTTCTAAAATAATACGTTTTCCTAGTTTTGGTGCTTTAGGTCTCATTAAAACTGAAGGCATTAAATTGAGTTCTGAAACGCATACTGATAACGTTACCAATAATGTTACAACAACAGAAATGAAGATTGTCTGGAATGACACCTCTGGTAAAGCTACTATAAAAATAGGAGCATCTGCATTATACATCATTAACTGATATAAATAGTAAATAATTCTTGGGAAAAATTCCACCCCTATAATAATCCCTAAAACACAAGCAAAGAAAGTTGCTAATACAACATAAATAACATACTGTTTAATAACATCCCATTTAGAATAACCTAAAGCTCTTAATATTCCACTTTGACTTCTTTGTTCTTCTACCATTCTCGTCATAGTTGTCAAAGAAACAAGAGCAGAAACCAAAAAGAACATTAATGGAAATACATCAGCAATCGCACTAATAGAATCTTTATTTGCTTCATATCCAGCAATTCCAATATTCTCATGCCATGTCAAAGTATATACTTGACCTTTTGGTATAGACTCTATATCTTCCTTAGCTTCTGATATCTTCACTTCTGCTTCATCTAATTGGTTTTTAGCATTATCTAACTGTTTATTAGTTTTATATTCTTCTAATAAAAGTTTATTTTCCTGTGTTTCTATCTCAACTTCTGCTTCCTGTAATTGAATAGAAGCATTACTTAACTGTAGAATTCCATCTATCCCATCAGTTGCAGTCGTTAACATTTTAGAAATATCATCAAGTTCTTTGGTTAAATCATTCAATATAGTTATAGAATCTACAATCTCCTTAGTATCAACATCAGAAATTTCAAAATTACGATTCTTTATTTTCTCATTCAATTCATCAATCTGTTTTTGTAATTTTTCAATTTCTTCCGGCAAAACTTTCATACCACTAGTAGCAGTTTTAGAAGCATCCAAATATTGTTTTTTAGCTTCTGCCAGTTCTAGTTTTGCAGTTGCCAGCTGTATTTTAGCATCTAATATCTTAGAATCAAAGACATCTTTTGATTCATTATATGTCCTTAATCCATCTTCATATTCTTTTTCTGCTTTATCCAATTGTTCTCTAGCATCAGAAGTAATATCATCATACAAATGACTCATTCTTAATGATAATTGACTTTTGATCTTAGTATTTAAACTTTCAATATAATCATCATAATCACTAGAAAAAAGATTATAACCCTTAGCCCCTTCGACACTTACTAATAACTGATTATATAAAACCTCTTCATCTCTTAAATCATAAATCTCTTTAGGTAACGCTAAAAACTCATTATCTTTTGTTAATATTTCAATAAAACCATCATTAGAGCCATCACCTAAAGTATTTGTTCCTCTATCCATATCAGATAAGAATCTAACATCATTGATCAAACCAGTTATCTTAAACGACTTTTCACCTTGATCATTCTTTATTTTTATAACATTCCCTACTTTTAAGTTATTATCTTGAGCAAAGATATTATCAACCAAACATTCATAACTCTGAGTTGGAAATTCTCCTTCCAATAAATCCGGATAATTCAACATATCTTCATGATATGATTCATTTGTATAAACAGTTACCCCTTTTAATTTATTTTCAGCAACAAATAAAGCATCAAACTGATATCCATACTGAATTTTATCAATACCTTCTATTTCTTCTATACACTTAATATCATCTTCACTTAAACCTAAATTTGTAAGATAAATCAAATCAGAAAAATGATAATTATCTAGATATCTATCAATAGAAAGCATCATGATTTCTGGCGTGTTTCTTAAACCCGCAAAAAACGCTGCTCCCAATAAGACAATTGCAAAAATTGCTAATATTCTTGCTTTAGACTTTAAAATTGTACGACGTAAATTTTTAAAATAGGCTTGTTTCTTTTTTACCATTCAATTTCTTCTATAGGTTGAGGATTCTCATTCAGAAACATCTTTTCAACCTTTCCATTCTTTAAATGAATCACTCTATCAGCCATTGGTGCCAATGCTGAATTATGTGTAATGACAATAACTGTCATTTGATAAGTATCACACATTTCTCTTAATAAGCCTAATATTGATTTACCCGTCTGATAATCTAGAGCCCCTGTAGGTTCATCACACAATAATAATTTAGGATTCTTAGCAATTGCTCTAGCAATCGCAACTCTTTGCTGTTCTCCACCAGACATCTGAGCAGGAAAGTTATTCATACGTTCACTTAATCCTACTCTATCTAAAACTTCCGCTGCATCTAATGGATTTAATGATATTTGTGAAGCTAATTCTACATTTTCTAATGCTGTTAAATTTTGAACTAAATTATAAAATTGAAAAACAAAGCCAATGTCATTTCTTCTATACTCTGTCAACTGTTTTTCATCATATAAAGCAATATTTTCACCATCGACAATTAACGAACCACTAGTTGCATGATCCATTCCACCCAAAATATTTAATACTGTCGTTTTGCCAGCTCCTGATGCTCCAACAATAACAACAAACTCTCCTTTATTAACCTCAAAATTAACACCATTGCTAGCATAAATCTTGACATCTCCCATTTCATAACTCTTAACTATATTTTTTAATTGAATAAATGAGTTCATAATAACCTCCTTATTTTCTACATTTTACCACATTTATTGTTAAAAAAATATGTACTACTATATGAGAAAAGAAAAAATAGAAGAATAATCTTCTATTTTCGCCATAAATCTTTAGAAAAGAGTAATAATATCGGAAATATTTCAAGTCTTCCTGCTAACATGTCAAAAGACAATACAATCTTTGATAAATCTGTTAAAGAAGAAAAATTACCAGTAGGGCCGACAATATTCAACCCCGGACCAATATTATTAATACAAGTTGTTACTGCTGTAAAAGCAGAAGTAAAATCAACGTTCTGCAATGATACTATTAATAAAGAACCACAGAACAAGAATAAATATAATACAAGATACGTTTGAATATTATTAACTGTTTGATTTGAAACATGTTGTCCTTCAAATTTAATTGAAGTCACACTACGTGGATGTATTAATCTTTTTAATTCAGCCATAGCACTTTTAAAATAAATAATAATACGAGATACTTTCATACCTCCACCAGTAGAACCAGCACAAGCACCAATAAACATCAATAAAACTAATATGACTTTTGAGAACACAGGCCACTGATTAAAGTCAGCTGTTGAATATCCAGTTGTTGTAATAATCGAACCAACCTGGAATATTGCATATCTAAAAGCGGTCAATATACTAGGATACATGTCCATAATATTAATTGTTATGAATATAGCTGCAGTTGCAATAATACCTAAATACCAACGAACTTCTTCACTTTTAAAAGCAACCATAGCCTTACCAATAATAACAAAATAAATCATATTGAAATTAATTCCAAACAAAATCATAAATACTGTAATCACAGTATCAATATAAGCACTATCATAAAAAGCTATACTCGTATTCTTAATACCAAATCCACCAGTACCAGCAGTTCCAAATGCATGTAAAATACTATCAAATAAAGGCATACCACCAAATACTAATAAAACTATTTCAACAATTGTTAGAGCGGCATAAATATAATATAAAATACGAGCAGTTACTTTAATTTTAGATACTAATTTACCAACAATAGGTCCTGGCATTTCTGCCTGTAAAATATGTAAATCTGTTCCTTGTGATTCAGGTAATACCGCTACTACAAATACCAATATCCCCATACCACCAATCCAGTGAGAAAAACTACGCCAGAAAAGGCTGGCATTTGATAAGGCTTCAACATCTGTAAGAATCGAAGATCCTGTCGTTGTAAAGCCAGAAACAGTTTCAAATACTGCATCAACATATGAAGGAATTTCTCCCGTTACACAAAATGGGATTGCCCCTAACACTGATAACAATACCCAGCATAAAGCCACAATAACAAATCCTTCTCTAGCAAAAATCTTTGTTTTCTGTGGTCTATGCATACTTACTAAATAACCTATTACAAATAATATTAAACTTGTAAATAAGTAAACTAAAGCTTGTTTTTCTTGATATATAAAACCAGTTAAAGCAGGAAGAAACATTAAAAAACCTTCAACCTGAATCATCTTTCCAAGAGTATATACAATAAACTTCCTATTCATAATTACTCTCCAATAATATCATTTAAATTTTTAATCTTAGAACTTTTTGCGATAATAATAATGTGATCATTTAATTCTAAAGTATCATGTCCCTTAGGAACAATCATTTCATTACCTCTTGAAATACCAGCCACTAAAATATTATCCTTTAATTTCATATCCATTAATCTCTTAGAAATATATTTAAACTTAGAAGTTACAACAAATTCTAAAGCTTCTACTTGATCATTAACAAGTTTATATAAAGTCTGTACACTACTATTTTCATCATCACTAGACTTAGCACGCAAATATCCAATCATCTGTGAAGCAACAATCGTTTTTGGTGAAACAATATTATCAACACCCATTTTATCAATCATCGCTGCTAAAGAAGTACGATTAATTTTGGCAATAGCTTTTTTTACCCCTAAATGTTTTGCTGCCATAGACAAGATAATATTTTCTTCATCTAAACCAGTTAAACATACCAAAGCATCAGTATTTGCAACACCCTCTTCTAACAAGATTTCCTCATCACTACCATCTCCTTCAATGATAGTTGCATAAGGAAATCTTTGAGCAAGATCAATACAACGCTGATGGTTTTGTTCAATTATTTTAACTTTAATACCTTGTACAGATAATTGTCTAGCAAGATAATAAGCAATACGACTTCCACCTACAATAATTACATTTTTAATTTTATCTTTATAAACACCAATATCCAAACAGAACATTGATAAATCTCGATGTGACCCTGTAACATAGATATGATCATTTTCTTCTAATACAAAGTCTCCACTAGGAATAATAATATCTTCATTTCGTGAAACAGCACAAATCAAGATAGAAGAACGAGTAATTCTTCTTAAATCTAATAATTTAGTACCAATTGCTCTATTACCTTTCTGTAATTTAATTTCTATCAATTCTACTTTTCCTTTTGCAAAAGTGTCTACTTTCATTGCTGAAGGAAACATAATCATTCTTCTAATCTCATTAGCAGCAGCAGCTTCAGGATTAATAATCATTGAAAATCCCAACTGATCTCTAAAGAACTCTCTTTGCTTTAAATAATCGGGATTTCTTACTCTAGCTATAAGATGTTTAGCCCCCATAGTTTTCGCCATTAAACCCGCTAAAATATTCAATTCATCACTAGCAGTTACAGAAATAACAACATCTGCTTTCGCTACTCCTGCTTCAACTAAAACATCATAATTAGCGCCATTACCACAAACACCTAAAACATCATATTGATGAACTGCATCTTCTATTTTATCCTGATTTATATCAATAACGACAACATCATGTTCTTCCCCTGCTAGATAATTAGTTAATATCTGACCAACTTTTCCACAACCAATTACAACTATATACATAAACTATCCTCCTAATATCTTTATCCATTTTAATACAAAATATAGCATATGACAAATAAAAAAGTCACAATTGTGACTTTTTTACTCAATCTTAGCTAATCAAAGATATAATCTAACCTTTCTATCTTTTCTGTATCAGCAACTAACAAAAAGTGATCATCATCCTCAACAACATAAGAAGGATCTATAAAAAACTCTAATTTATAGGTTTCTTTATTGCGTTTACCTAAAATATTTATATTATATTTTTTTCTCAAGTCAAGATTCATTAAACTCTTACCTATCCACTGCTTTGCTGGTTTCATTTCTACAATACTATAAGTATCATCTAATTGAATTAAATCAGTAATATTTTTTCTAAGTAGATTTCTTGCTATCTTTAAGCCCATCTCTTTTTCAGGACGCACGACTCTATCTGCACCAACTTTTTCTAAAACCTGCATAAAGCGCTTATTCTTTGCTTTAGCAACTATATAATTAACTCCTAATTCTTTTAAATTCATGACTCCTAAAATAGATTCTTCCAAATGATCACCAATAGCAACAATACCAACATCAAATTCACTAATACCTAAATCAGCCAAAAAATCTTTATCAGTAATATCTCCAACCACTGCTTTTGTCACAAAATCAGCAACTCTTTCAACGCATTCAACATCTTTATCAATGGCTAAAACTTCCTGTTCAAACTGTGACAAAGTTTTTGCAATAGTAGACCCAAAAACACCTAATCCTAAAACTACATACTGTTTATTTGCCATTTTATCCTATAAGAACATCACCATGAGGATATTCTATCTCCTTTCCATTTAATTGATTATATCTCTTTACAAAAATAAGCAACATTGTTATTGGACCAATACGACCAATATACATCAAAAAAATAACAACTAGCTTTCCTACATTTGTTAATAACGGTGTAACAGCAGCAGTTAAGCCTACTGTCGCAAACGCTGAATAAACTTCAAACATCAAATTAATAAACGACTGATTCTCACTAACCGATAAAATCATCAAAGCCACTAAAGTCATAGATAAGCTTATAAACGAAATCATTAAAGCACGCTTAACAATCACCTGAGAAATCTTTCTTTTAAATACAGATATATGATCATTACCCTCAATTAACGAATAACATGACAATAATATCATCGCAAAAGTCACAGTCTTAATTCCGCCAGCAGTTCCTGCTGGTGAACCACCAATAAACATATAAATACACATAAACAACTTCGTAGCATCCTTCAACATTGCCATGTTAACTGATGCAAAACCAGCAGTTCTTAAAGTTACTGACTGAAAAAAGCTTATCAATAATTTAACAGGTAATGACAAACCTGATAAAGTATTATTGTACTCCAAGCAAAAAAACAAAACAGTTCCACTGATAAGTAATAAACATGTCATAGAAATCACAATCTTGCTATGAACTGATAAAGACGATAACATCTTCTTAAATCTTATTTTTCTTTTAAAGACTGCTATGATTTTATCCTTTAATTCAATCCATACAACAAACCCTAAACCACCAGCTATAATTAAAAAAGAAATAGTTAAATTAACTAACAAATTATCCTGATAAGCAATCAAAGAAGATGATCCCAACACATCAAAACCAGCATTACAAAAAGCTGAAATCGAATGAAATACTGCATAATACAAACCTTTTAAGCCATAATCAGGAACAAATTCAAAAACTAACAATAACGCTCCTATACTTTCAAAAAAGAAAGTATACTTTATAACTCTTTGAATAAATATTTCTATATCTTTTAATGAATTTTGATTTAAAGCTTCTTGCATAACTATTTTATTAGTATAACTTAAACGCTTTTTAAATTTTACTAAAAACATACTCATTAAAGTTAAAAAACCTAATCCACCTATTTGAATCATTAAAATAATAATCATTTGCCCTAACAATGTATATTCTTCAGCAACAACAACACTAACCAATCCAGTTACACACGTTGCACTTGTTGCAGTAAATAAATGATCAATAAAAGGGATATCACTTGTATGACAAACAGGCAAAGACAACAATAAAGCACCAATAATAATAACCATAAAAAAACTAAAAGCAATTCTTCTCGTAGGAGAAATATGCATTTTATTTTTTTTCATTAACAAGCTTCATCACTCCTTAAGATTTCCTCAGCACATAAAATACCATCAATAGCTGAGGAAATAATACCTCCAGCATAGCCAGCACCTTCACCTATTGGATAAATTCTCTCATTATCAATGTGATAATGATTATTTCTTAAAATTCTTACTGGTGAAGAGCTTCGGCCTTCTATCCCAATGATTAAAGTATCATCACTTAAAAAACCTGGCATCTTTTGATTCATTAATACTAATCCTTCTTTTAAAGAACGATTAATAAATTCTGGAAATAATTGATTCATATCAACAAACTTAATACCTGGACGATAAGTCGAAATAATACCTTTATAATCAGTACTTATTTCATTATCTAGATAATCACTAACCAAAGAAGCAGGGGCATGATAATTACTACCACCTAATTCAAAAGCTTTCTTTTCTAATTGACGTTGGAATTCTATTCCTGCCAATGGATGGTCACTCTCAAAATCCTTAGGATTTACAGTTACTAATATTGCACTATTTGCATTATCACCATCTCGTTTATATTCACTCATACCATTAATACATAAATAACCTTCTTCACTTGACGATGGCACAACATATCCACCTGGACACATACAGAAAGTATAGACTCCACGTCTATCTTTTGTTTGAACTGCTAACTTATAATTTGCTGCTTTTAAAGCAGGATGAGTTGCATATTTGTGATATTGTATCTCATCTATGACTTTTTGTGATTGTTCAATTCGTACACCTACTGCAAATGCTTTAGGAATCATTGTAATTAATGAATTTTTAGATAGTGCTTCATAAGTATCTCTAGCACTATGACCAATTGCCAAGACAAGATCATCTACGAGGTATTCTTTATGTTCACCTTTTTGAATAACATTCACTTTATATTGATTATCATTCTTTTTAAAATCAATAAATTGTGTTTCAAAATGAACTTTTCCTCCTAAAGAAATTATCTCTTCCCTCATACTTTTAACAACATTTCTTAAATAATCAGTACCAATATGAGGTTTAGATAAATATAAAATATCTTTAGGTGCTCCATGAGCAACAAACGTATCTAAAACATAAGGTATTCTCTCGTTTTTTATACCTGTAGTTAATTTACCATCAGAAAAAGTTCCAGCTCCTCCCTCTCCGAAAGTAATATTACTATTAGGATTAAGCTTTCCTTTTTCTAACAACTCATTAACATCTTTAATGCGTTCTTCTACTGCTTTTCCTCTTTCAATCAGCATAACATCTTCTCCTGCTTTTGCTAGAACATAGGCACAGAAAAGACCAGCAGGTCCACTTCCTACTACCATTACCTTATGATTATTTTTAGGAAGATACTGATAAACATAAGGCTTATAATAAGATAACTGATGTTTAGAATGTTGTTTCATAAAACTTTCTTCATCATTAACTTCAAATGCAAAACTACAGATAAAATGAACTTTTGAACGTCTAGCATCAATAGACTGTTTAATTAATTTTACATTTTGTATTTCTTTTTCTCTTACATTTAATATTTGAGATATCACTTTTGCATATCTCTTTTCATTTAAAGAAACTTTCACATTACTTATTTTCAGCATAATATTTCCTTTCTATTGCTTTAGCGACAGTATATCCACTCGCAAACGCAAAATGCAGATTATATCCACCACAATCACCAGCTACATCCAAAACTTCACCAACAGCATATAAATGTGGATATTTCATAATTTCTAATGAAGAATCAACTTCTTCTAAAGCTAATCCTCCTCTTAAAACCTGAGCATAACTTTCATCTCTTAATCCAATGACTTCTACTTTAAAATGTTTTAAAGCATTTACAATATCTTTAGTTGTCTTTAGATTTCTTTTTTCTAAAAAAGAAGCTAACTTATTATTGACCAAGCCATCGTAGAAATGATTATAGTCCTGATTTAATCTTTCATCAATCATTTTAAACAACTCTTTTTCACTATAATCATCAAACATATCTATCTCTAAAGTCATTTTTTCTCCTTTAAAATACCTCGACAACAACATAACTGCAATACCACTCACTCCATCATCAGTAAATAATAATTCACCTTTTTCTTGAAATGTATTCATTTTATCCATTAGAGTAAAAGTCCCTTTAACTCTTACTCCTTTTAATTTAGGAAATGCAGGGTTCGTCTTCATTTGTACTAAACTAGGTATTAAAGGATTCACTTTTAAATTTAATTTTTCAAATATTTTATAGCGATCAAACGTTGTTCCGGATAATTTACCAGCTGGAGATCCCATTGCAAAAACAAGTTCATTATAATGAAAGTCTTGTTTATTTGTATGTACAATTGATTGACTATAATCAACAGATTGAACAATCTGTTCATACAAAAATAATACACCTAAACTCTCTGCCTTATTCAATAAACAATTCTTAACCGTTACAGCTTGTTCACTTCGAGGATATAATAACTCTCCCTGGTATTTAGTAAGAATACCTAAATCATAAAATTCATTTACAATATCATAATCTAATATATGTTTAATTTTATGAATATTTTGACCTTCGTAATGTTTAATATCAATGTTCTTATTAGATAAATTACATCTACCATTACCTGTAGCTGTGAGTTTTTTTAAAGCTGTATTGTTTTGTTCTAAGACAATAACATCTATATCATTTATATACTTTTTTAAATAAATAGCTGTTAAAACACCACTTGCTCCAGCACCAATAATTATTACTTTTTTCATTAATCCACCTACTTTGTATCAAATTCATTTTAACATATTTCTATTAAAGATAAACATATATACTCTAAAATATAAGTCATTTTAATATAAATCAACAAAAAAATATACTAAAATCAAGAAATGATTATCGCTTTTTATTGAAATATAACAAGAAAATGTTTATAATATTCAAGACGAAAAAGGAGGAATTTTCAATGGGTAGAGCACATGAAGTGCGTAAAGTTGCAATGGCAAAAACTGCAGCTAAGAAAGCAAAATTATATTCACGTTATGGAAAAGAAATTTATTTAGTAGCAAAAGCTGGTGGAACTGAATTAGATGGTAACTTATCTTTAAGAAAAATTGTAGAAAAAGCTAAAAAAGAACAAGTCCCTGCAGATGTTATTAAAAGAGCTATAGATAAAGTTAAAAGTGGAGCTACTGAAAACTATGATCCAATTCAATTTGAAGGATTTGGGCCAGGAAACTCAACTATTATTGTTAAATGTTTAACAGATAATATTAATCGTACTATTTCTCAGGTACGTCCTGCATTTACAAAATCAAAAGCAAAATTAGGTGCTGAAGGTTCTGTATCTTATTTATATGATATTGAAAGTACAGTTATCTTTGGTGGTATGAGCGAAGAAGAAGCATTAGATGCATTAATCATGGGAGAAGTAGATGCTAAAGATATTACAACTTTAGAAGATGGTCGTATTAAAGTTGTAGGTGAACCTACTGATTTAAACAATATTAAAGTTGCTTTAGAAACTGCTAAAGCTGACATTGAATTTGATGTTGATGAAATCACTACAACACCTCAAGATACTGTTGAACTTGAAGGTGATGATATGATGTTATTTGAACGTTTAATGACTTTATTAAATGATTGCGATGACGTTGACCAAATTTTCCATAATGTAGCTAATTATGATGATGGAGAAGAAGAATAACAGTTTGTTATTCTTTTTTATTTTAAAGGAGCTATTTTATAGCTCCTTTAATCGCTCTTAAATTTATATCCAACTCCTACTTCAGTGATAATAAATCTTGGATTATTCTTATCTTTTTCAATTTTTCTCCTTAATGTAGCCATAAAAACTCTTAATGCATTCTGATTAGAAGAATCTTCATAACCCCATATTCTTTTTTGAATATAATTGTGAGTTAGTACTTTACCTCTATGTTCAATTAAAAGTTTTAATAAGTTAAATTCAATAGGTGTCAAATGAATATTTTTATGATCAATCTGTACCTCTCTAGAAATAAAATCAATATATAAATAATCTTTTTCAAATGTATTTAATTCTTCACTATTATTCATTTCCAACATTCTTTTAGCAACTCTTATTCTAGCAAGCAATTCACCCATATAAAAAGGTTTTATAACATAATCATTAGCTCCTAAATCTAATGCTTTTATTTTTTCTTGTTCTTCTAATCTTGCAGAGACAACAATAATAGGTTTATTAGAAATCTCTCTGATTTTTTTTATAACATCTAATCCATCTATATCAGGGAGACCTAAATCTAAAATAACAATGTCAGGATTATTTGCATAAAATAAGTTTAATGCTTCATTGCCATTTATTGTTGATAAAATTCCATATCCTTCTTGTTTTAAAGACATGTTAATAAAATTTGAAATATATTTATCATCTTCTACAACCAAAACTAGATTATTCATGTACATCTAACTCCTCTTCATCATATATAACAAATTCAAAACACGCACCTTTTTCTTTGTTATTCTTTGCACTTATAGTACCACTATGAGCTTTTATAACTGCATAGCATATTGCTAATCCTAAACCAATACCCTTTTGACTATCTGCGCTAATACCTGGATATGTAACAAATTCATCAAATAAATTATTTTCAATAGATTTATGTATTCCTATACCAGTATCTTCTATAATGAAACGAACGCTATTTTCATGTTTTTTAACTCTTAGCCAAATTGTATCATTTCGTTGTGTGTACTTGATGGAATTATTCAATAAATTAACCAGCACTTGAATAATAAGCTTTCCATCAACATTTACAAAAATCAATTCATCTGGTATGTCTACTATAAAATTTCGATTTTCTAAATCATTTACTAAACGTATAGCTTCACTGACCAGATCATCTACAGCTTCTAGGTTTTTATGAATAATTAAACTCCCACTATCTATCTTAGACATATTTAAAATATTTTCTACAATCTGAGTTAACCATTTTGCCTGTTCATTAATATCATGTGATAAACTATTAATATCACTTCTATCTAAATCTTTTTTGTTAAAAATCAAAGAGCTTGCACCTACAATTCCTGTTAAAGGTGTACGTAAATCATGAGAAATGCTTTTTAACATACTATTCATCATATGTTCTCTTTCCATTTGAAGTTTAATTCTTTCTTGCTGCTGATAAGTCATTTCTCGCTCAAGTGCATTTGCTAATTGATTAGCAGAAGCTTTTAATAGTAATTTATTATCATCGTCTATAAAACTTTTATCTACAACCTCTATAATTCCTATCGTTTTATTTAATGAAATAATAGGATATATATTATCACTTTGTTCTTTTATATCTAAAGATATACTTGTATTTAAACCTGTACTTTCTTTTAAATAAAGTTCTCCTTCTTTTAATATATTCTCTATTCCGGATATATTTAATAATCTTTCTGTAAGCATATATAACTGATGTGAAATCTTTTCATTCTTTCTTGAAATATTGACTTGTTTTAACAATCGATCAGTTAAATTACAGGCAATAAACGAAGCAATCAAAAAGAAAAATAAAAGCATTACATCATTTGGATCACTCATATGAAAATTATATTGCGGTATTGCAAAAAAATAATTAAAAAATAATACACTTAAAATTGATGCAGCAATACTATATAAATAACCTTGAGTAAATGTCGCAACAAGTAGTACTGCAACAATAAAAACCATCAAAGAATTTTCTTTTCTAACTCCTAACGAGGCTAATACTAAAGACAAACCAACTGCTAAAATTACAATAATAATTAAATATAAAATATATTTTATCCTGTCTTTCATAAAATCACCAGATATATTATGACATAATTCTTAATAATATATCAACATCTCTTTTTTTACCGATAACTAATAAATGATCTGTATTATTAAATACATAGTTGACAGAAGGCAAAAATTGGGCATGTTCATCTTTCTTTATACCTATAATATAAACATTAAAAGCAGCTCTTATATTTGCTTCTTTAATTGTTTTTCCCATCCATTGTTTAATTGGTGGTATTTCATATATAGAATACTCTTTATCTAATTCTATATAATCATATAAATGATTATGACTTAATCTTACAGCAAGTTTTTCGGCACTGTCTCTATTCGGATAAATAACTTCGTCAGCACCATTTTTCAGAAGAAACTTTGCTTGAATATCTCGTGTTGCCTGTGATATAACATATTTAGCACCTAATTCTTTAAGTAAGCTTGTTATTTCTAAACTGCTTTGAAAATTTGTTCCAATACATACAAAACAAATATCAAAATTACCGATACCAAAACTTTTTAAAACATCTTCATTTGTACAATCTCCAATTTTAATATCTGAAATAATTTTTGTAAGATCCTCTAATTTAGATTCATCTTTATCAACAATCATAACTTCATTATTAAAACTAGCCATTTTCTTAGCTAAATGATGTCCAAATCTTCCCATTCCTATAATTAATACTGTTTTCATAATAACCTCCTACCCTATAGCTATCTTTTCTGAAGGATTAATACATTTCTTAACATTCTTTCTTCTTGTTAAGCTTAATGCAAACGTTAAACTTCCAACCCTTCCACTATACATTAATATAATTATTACAATTTTTGATGACAATACCAAATTTCTTGTTATTCCTGTTGATATACCGACTGTTCCCATTGCTGAAAAAACTTCAAACAGAATATCCTCCAATAATAACTCACTTTGAAAAAAAGAAATACTAATTACACCAATAACAACAAGCATTAAATTCATAAGCAAAACAGTACATGCTTTTTTTATAACATCTATCTCAAATCTTCTATTAAAAATATTACATTCTGTTTTATTAGAAATAACTGAATAAATAAAAACAATTAATACAGCAAAAGTGGTTGTCTTAATACCACCAGCAGTTGAACCGGGACTTCCTCCAACAAACATCAAAAGCATTAATAACAGTTTTCCTGCTGTTGACATTTTTGTCACATCTAGAGTATTAAATCCTGCAGTTCTAGCAGTAATAGATTGAAAACAAGATGCAAGTATCTGTTCATTAAATGATAAACCAGATAAAGAATAATGATATTCAAAAACATAAAAGAATAATGTACCTAATACAATTAATAAAAATGTTGTTAATAATACAACTTTTGTCTGTAATAAATAACGATGTATATATAGTTTATGTTCAAATATATCATCCCATACAATAAAACCTATACCGCCTATAACTATCAATAACATGATAACAGTATTAACTAATATATTATCTGCATAATAAACTAAAGAACAGTAAGGTTCCATATAACCAAACAAATCAAAACCAGCATTACAAAAAGCAGAAACGGAATGAAAAATACCATAATAAATTCCTTTAACCAAACCAAAGTCTTTTATAAAGACAGATGACAATAAAACAGCCCCTAATGTTTCAAAGAAAAATGTTCCTTTAATAATTCTTTTAACAAGCCTTACTCCTCCAGAAAGATGTAAAGTATTAACACTTTCTTCAATCAATCCTCGCTGTTTTAAACTAATCTTTTTCTTTAAGTAAGAAGCAAAAAATACACCTATGGTAATAAATCCTAAACCTCCTATTTGAATCAATAACAAAATAATCAATTGACCAAATAACGTCCAATATTGATAAGTGTCAACTACAACTAAACCAGTAACACAAGATGCGCTAGTAGCTGTAAATAAAGCATCTATAAACGATATAGAATAAGCATGAGAAGATATTGGTAACATAAGTAAAAGTGTACCTATTAAAATAATAACAGCAAATCCAATTGCAATAATTTTTACATTTGACAAATGATTAATGATTTTGTTCATAAATCTTTTTCACCAGTTTATGTAAATCTTTTGCATCAAAAAGCTTTACATTTTCTTTCAAATATAAATTTTTCATTTCATAATCATGAAATACACTGTAGATTTCACACTTTTGATTATTCTTCTTAATATTATAAATCGTTATAAGGTTCTGAAAATCATTCATTAAACAAACAAATATATAATCATATCTATATATCATTTCATCATCTATAGAAGTTGTGGAATTAGCAAAATCATAGATATTTTCATCAATATTACCATTGTGAACAACTAAAATATTATGATCTATCCAAAATTCATGATTTTCAGTCTCTACCCTTTTCAATACAATAGAACCAATAACAAAAAATAAAATAACTACAAGTATCATTAACCAATCTTCCATACTTATCACCTAATTAAATTATATAAAATTAAACATTAAGATAGTGTTAAGATATAAAATCTTAGCATTAATATAAAATAAAAAGAACATCAAAATGATGTTCTTAAACTTCTAAAAATGTAAATTTAGACCACGGTCCTAAATAATCTAACATTGCAAGTTCATATTCAGGAATAACACCTACAACATTCTTCTTACCATCATTAGGCATATCTTGTAAAATAACTTGTAATTCTCCTTTGTAATGTCCATATCCATTATTAACAATAACAACATCACCTCGTTTTAAATCTCTAGTATGATGTGGTGGAAAATCTTCTTCCTTATAAACAACTCTAGGCATAGTAGATCTAGCCATATAATCTGACATATCCCCTCTTACAAAGTTATTAAATTCAAAGATAATTTTCTTTTCAATATCACTTACATTATTTTCTAACTGAATTCCAAATGTCAATAAACCTGGATTTACTTTTGACAAACTTTCTAATTCTTTTTCACTAGCATATGCATTTGCAATAATGACATCATCAACTAATCCAGTTGCAAATAAGAATCTAGCTTGAGCATCAATAGGTAAATCTCGATGGATTTCTAATGTACATAAACCTTCATTAACTGGCCAAGGTCCATAAGTTCCCGCTTCTTGTGAACCTACAAAGGCAGCAATAGGTAATCCTAAAGCTTTTAACTGTTCGCTATTTTCTTTAAAAATCTTAAAACTTAGTCCACTATATCTTTGTGGATAGAAATTATGACATGCAATCAATTTTGATTTATCTGGTTTATAGCTCATGATATTATTAACATACATACCTGGACTACTTGCGTTGACTTCTACTTTTAAGCCTTGAGGATTCAATGTCATTTGTGCTTCAATTGAACCATTAAACCCTTCATCTAGTCTAAATCCTGCTGCACCAATTTCTTTGAAAAAACTTAAATTTTCATAAGTAATTCCTAAATTTGTAAATACATTAGGTGCTACATCAACAATAACTTCCATTCCTAAAGAATTAGCATGCGCAATTACATCACTGAAATCAGCTTTAATCTCATCAGCCGGCTTATTTACCGATAATAAACAAGTAAATACTCTTTTAAAGCCATATTTTGCAGCTAATGTTAAATAAGCTTTATCTTTTTCCGGCGTAGAATGTTCCGGATAAATAGATACTCCTAAACGTCCCATTTTTTCGTCCTCCTGATAATTTAATTATACATGATTTAAGTTTATATTCAAAGAATAATTCATTTTTATAATCTTATTGTCAAATCAAAATCCTCATGCTACTATTTATATAATGAATATTTGGAGGAAATAATGGAAAAGTTAGTATTAGATGTTAGGAAACTAAAAAAAGTATACGGATTACATACAGAATCAGAATTTGAAGCTTTACATGATATTGACTTTAAAGTCAATAAAGGTGAGTTTATTTGTATTATGGGGCCTAGTGGTAGTGGAAAATCTACTTTTATTAATAATATATCTACGATAGACTTTCCAACTTCTGGATTAGTCTTTATTAATGGTATTGAAATGAGAACTATGTCTTCTAATGAAATTGGTAAATTCAGATATAATAATCTTGGCTTTATATTTCAGGATTTTAATTTATTAGATACTCATACTTTATATGAAAATATTGCTATGCCTTTATCATTGGCTAAAGTCAATAGTAAAGAAATTAAACAAAGAATAGAAAAGATTGCAGAAAAAATGAACATCAAAGAATTATTAAGAAAATACCCTTATGAATGCTCTGGTGGTCAAAGACAAAGAGCAGCAATATGTCGAGCTTTAATTAATAATCCTAAAATTATTATTGCTGATGAACCTACTGGAAATCTTGATAGTGCTAATTCTGCTGAATTATTAAATATTTTGCAAAGTTTAAACCGCGAGGAAGGAGTTACTATCATCATGGTATCTCATGATCCATTAATAGCTTCTTATTCATCACGTTTTATATATATCAAAGATGGTAACATAGAACAGACTTTAGAAAAAGGAACAATGAATCAGGAAGAATATTTCCAGAAAATCGTTGAAGTTAATTCTTCTAATTCAAAGCTAATATTAAAAAAATAATGTTTCTATCAGCCTTAAGATCGATAAAAGACGATTTTTCTAGATCCTTATTTTATTGGTTAACTTTTGTTTTAACTTCTATGTTTATCTTTTTATTTTTTAATATATCTTATAGTGATAATGTTGGTGTTACTTTTATTAATAATAAAAATGATATAGCTACTTATATTACTGTTTTTGTAATCGGAATATGTATGGTTGTTATTTTTTTTGCAAATGATTTCTTTGTTAAGAAGAAAGCTAAAAATTTAGCTATTCAATTAGTTTGTGGTGGTACTTATTTTCAAATAGCAAAATTCATTTTATATCAAACGGGTATTTTATTGATACTTGCTATTCCAGTAGGAATTGCTATAGCATTAAGTCTTATACCAATTATTAATCTTATATTATCTTATTATTATCATAGTGCTAGTATGATTACTATTGATACTAGTGCTATCATTTCAACAATATTAATATTAGGAATTGTTATTTTTTATTCAACAATTTTAAATCTAGGTTATGCTTATAGAAACTCTATTCATTCTTTAATTAATGAAGAAAAAATAAGTTTAAGTACAAATGGTATACCTTTTAGTTTAAACCTTAAACTTTCTAAAAGATTAAAGAAAATTATTTCTTGCTTATTATATTTTTTACCTTTAGTATTTTTTTATATATATGGTCATGATCAAAAAACAATGTTATTCTTTTCTATTGTAGGAATGTTTGGTTTTTATATGTTTTTAAACAATATATTTATCCCACACTTAAATAAATTATTACAAGAAACAAAGACAGATAATCCAATATTATTAATATATTTAGGATTTATGAGAACTGATATTATTGTTTTAAAAAGTAATATTATTTTATTAATTATTAGTGCTATTTTATTTGTATCATTATTTGTTGTTTCTTTAAATAATCCCATGGAGATGATTCTATCTTATATATCATTTACAGTTATTAATCTCCTATTGTTATTATCTATTATGTTTAAATACTCTACCGAAATAGCTTCTAGAAAACATATTTATCAAACGATAGAAAGAATTGGCTATACAAAAGAAGAACAGAGTCAAATATTAAAAAAAGAAGTTTTCTTGTTTTATTTATTAATTTCTCTATTCTCTTTAATTTACATTATTAATATTATTTTAGCACTTATATTCAATCACATTTTAACGATTGACGCTCTAATACTATTACTTACTAGCTTTACAATTCCTTTCATTATTTGTTCTATGATTAACTATTTCTACTATAAAAGAACAATTTTAAAAGGATAGGAATTCATTGTTATGAATTCCTATCCTTTTTATTTTTCTAATCTTTTTTCTATTTC